>JAJDBB010000062.1 GCA_029261555.1 Nitrospinaceae bacterium
ACGGATGTTTTCCTCAATTGTGCCGCCAAATAAAATCGTCTCCTGCGGCACCAGCCCGATGTGTTTGCAATAACTTTGCAGCTGAAATTCCTGGAGCGGCTGATCGTCTATTAAAATATCCCCGGATACCGGATCGTAAAACCGGTGGAGTAAATGCGCCAGCGTGGTTTTGCCGCCGCCGCTGGGTCCGACAAGGGCCACAGTCTCTCCAGGCTCGGCAATGAAGGATATTCCCTTAATAACGTCCTGGTCCTCCCGGTAATGAAATCGAAGGTTCCGGAGCTCCACTTTGCCGCGCAAATGGCCCACAGGTTGAGCGCCGGGGTGGTCGCTTACTTCCGGACGCGTATCAAGGATCTCGTAAATCCGGGCGCTGGCGCCGAGTCCTTCCTGCAGGCGGGCGTACAGGCGCGCGAAACTGCCCATGGGTCCCGCGATCATCGTGGCGTAAAGAATGAATGCGATCAGGTCTCCGGGGCTGATGGTGCCGATGATGACCTCCCTGCCTCCGTACCACAGCAACATCAATCCCGTGCTGAACGCAATGAGACCGATGGTCGGGCCGAAAAAAGCCGAAATCTCGACGCGCTTTTTGGCCGACTCAAAGCTATCTTCGATGGCGCCGTCGAAGCGGGCTTTTTCATAGCCCTCCTGAACGAAGGTTTTGACAACTTGAATGCAACTGAGGTTTTCTTCCAGGACGGTGGTCGAGGTTGCCAGCTTGTCCTGGATTTCCGTCGACAGGCGTTTCAGCTTGCGTCCGAAATAGCGCGCGAAGACAACCATGATCGGCGCCAGGACGAGGATGAGAAACGTGAGCTTCCAATTCATATAGACGACGATGGCGACGCCGCCGATCAGGCGGATGGATTGTTGCAGGACGGTGGCGGGCAGGTCGGTGACGACGCCTTCGATAGTGGTGACGTCGTTGCTCATGCGCGAGACGATTTCGCCGGTCCGGCGTTTGGCGAAAAAGCTCATCGACAATGTCTGGATATGGTTGAAAAGGTTTTTGCGAAAGTCGGCGATCACGCGCTTTTCCGTGACGTCGAACAGATAGTTGTGCGCGGTCGAGAACGCCATCTGGATCAGAAAGAGCAGAGCGATGGTCAAAGCGATGGAGTTGAGGGCGTCGAGGTTTTTATCGATCATCACCACGTCGACCAACTGCTTTATGAACCATGGCACGGCCAGGTTGGTGGCGGACGCGACGATGAGACACAGACTGCCGATCAACAAGGCAACGCGATAAGGTTTTAACAGCGCCATGAGGCGCTTGAAGTTTTTCATGGGATATTTTTTTGGTTGCTAGAAGGTTGCTGAAAAACTATTTTGCATTTCGTTCTGGGATATTCAGCCTAAACGTCATCGCGAGCCGCCTACAGCGGCGCGGCGATCCACCGGGGTAGCCGCCGGAGGCAGAGTTCGATTTGCAAACTCACCGGAGCGCTTGGTTTTACCCTAATGAGTTACGTCTACTGAGTCCAGCGTCACGCTGGCCGGGGTAGCCCCGGAGGCAGATTGGACCCACATCCCCGGCGAAGACCAGAATGGATCGACGATGGAGATTAGCCTCATTTGCCAGCAGGCGCTTGCCCGCCTGGATTGCGTCGCTACGCTCGCAATGACAATTTTTTGGCGTCCTGTTTAGTTAGGGACGCAAATTTTCAGGAAGGCAATACTTTAACACAATCCGCCGGCGAGGCGCCGGAGCCAGTTGACGCAACTCTTACGGGGAATGCTTCAAATAATGGTGGGCTTGCATCTTCAACTGTGCCTCCGGTTCCCTGAATCCCTAAAAATGAAAACGCGGCAAGGATGAAAACCGGTGGGCAATTCTAATTTCGGATGGGAAAAGATTTTGCCATTGGAGGGGTTAAGAAACGGCGTTATTTAAATAACCCATGAATCTCTTGTTGGGCTTTAAAAAGTTTTCGCCATTTTCTAAAAACACATCCCCCTGCCATCAAAATAAATAATACTGCTGCAAATTTAAATGACTCTGGATACATTTCTCCCAAAGGGCAAATAAGATATAAACCCGACAAACCTATAATATATGGACCTAAAAATATTGAAAGGTAGGAATAAACCGTCAAATGATATAACCATCTTTGAGGGTCAGTTTTTTCCATTTTTGAAATTTTCTCAACAAGATCAACTAAAACCTCACTAATCAAAAACAATAAAATAGTAGAAATAATTACGACCCCGAAAAACAAATAAATTTGCTGTTGTTCTGGAAAGGCCCTGTACCAATGGCAGAAGCTTATGCAGAAGCTATTGTTGGGAGTAGCTATCATTTCTTTTTAAGACCGGATAATTGACTCTTCATTTGTTTGGCGGCGAAGGCGTAGCCGCCGGAGGCGCCGTCCACAAAATGCAAATGGCGCTCTTTCCGGTCAAATACCATGCATGTCATCAAAGCGGAATCGGAAATTTGTATTCCATAATATAATTTTTCCGCCTTCCATTCAGCTTCCAGGTAATCGACCAGCTTTTTTCGTTGCTCGGGCGAACTGTCGATCGTCATTCGCAGGGTATCGTCAAACTTCTGG
>JAJDBB010000063.1 GCA_029261555.1 Nitrospinaceae bacterium
GGCAGTTTAGTGTTGACAAAACGTTTTTTTGTAATACCATGGGTTAAATTCATCAACCTCCTTATACATAAATCCCTTATTAGTTCGCCCGTTTTCAAGTTGTTCCGTTTAAATTCTGCTGTCAGAAATTCAGAATTCCCGGAAAACGCCTCTTTCCTCGTAACTAAAACCAATCAAGCGCTGATTTCAGCTTTAACCAATCCCAAATAAACTAACTAAACAACCAACCCACCCACCTACCAACTACCAAAACTTCGTCCTATGAATATTGAAGAACTCAAATCAAAAACCATTTCCGAATTAACCGCATTAGCCAAAACGCTCAAGATCCAGGGACACAGCAGTCTCCGGAAGCAGGATCTTATTTTTAAAATCCTGGAAGCCCAGACGGAGAAGGATGGGTTGATGTTTGGCCAGGGAGTGTTGGAAATTCTGCCCGACGGCTTCGGGTTTTTGCGGGCGCCCACTTACAACTACCTTCCCGGTCCGGACGATATTTACGTGTCGCCTTCGCAGATACGCAAGTTCGACATGCACACCGGAGACACCATATCGGGGCAGATTCGCCCGCCGAAAGACAGCGAGCGCTATTTTGCCTTGCTGAAAGTAGAGGCGATCAATTACGAAACCCCGGACAAAACCAAGGACAAAATACTTTTCGACAACCTGACGCCGCTATACCCATCGGAGCGCCTTCGCTTGGAAACTCCCGAAGGCAGCGCCCACCTCAGCGCGCGCATCATGGATCTGATGACGCCGATCGGCAAAGGCCAGCGAGGCCTGATCGTCGCTCCGCCCAGAACGGGCAAGACCATGTTGTTACAGGACATTGCCAACAGCATCACCGCTAACTGCCCCGAAGTGTCGCTCATCGTTTTGTTGATCGACGAGCGTCCGGAGGAAGTGACGGACATGCAACGGTCTGTCAGGGGCGAGGTCATCAGTTCCACTTTCGACGAACCGGCACAGCGCCACGTGCAGGTAGCGGAGATGGTCATCGAAAAAGCCAAGCGTCTGGTCGAGCATAAAAAAGACGTGGTCATTCTTCTGGACAGCATCACCCGCCTGGCGCGGGCTTACAATGCGATCGTGCCGCCCAGCGGCAAGGTGCTTTCAGGCGGCGTGGACTCCAACGCCCTGCAAAGGCCGAAGCGGTTTTTCGGCGCGGCGCGGAACCTGGAAGAAGGCGGCAGTCTCACGATCATCGCCACCGCCCTCATCGACACTGGCAGTCGCATGGACGACGTGATCTTCGAAGAATTTAAAGGCACAGGCAACCTGGAAATCGTACTCGACCGCAAACTGGCGGACAAGCGCACTTTCCCCTCGATCGACATCAACCGGTCCGGAACCCGGAAGGAAGAATTACTCATGTCCAACGAGGATCTGCAAAGAATCTGGCTGCTGCGAAAAGTTTTGCTCCCGATGGGCATCCATGATAGCATGGACCTCTTAATCCAAAGGATCAAAGAAACCAAAAATAACGCGGAGTTCCTGTCCAACATGAACTCCTAACCTGTGGGAAGATTATGAAACAAGGGATACATCCAGAATATTTTGAGACCGACATCCAGTGCGCCTGCGGAAATAAAATGGCGACGCGCTCCACGGTTAAAGGCATTCATGTGGAAATATGCTCCGCCTGCCATCCTTTTTACACTGGCAAACAAAAACTGATGGACACCGCGGGCCGCATCGAAAAGTTCCAACGCAAATACGCCAAAGCCAAGCCCAAAACCGAAACAAAAGCTCCCGAAGAAACCGCCGTTTCCAGTTAACCCAGTCAGTATCAGGTATACAGGGGCCAACCCGGCCCCGGCCCCGCTTGGCCCATTCCCGGGCCGCAGGCGTTTGCTCCTGTTTTCTCCCGAAGCCCCGCGATGCTAAATAAGCTCGAAGCCATCGAAAAGAGATTCGAAAAGCTCAACGACCTGTTGAGCGATCCCGCCGTCATCGCCAATCAAAACGACTTCAAGGCCTACGCCAGGGAACAATCGGAATTGACGCCGATCGTCCAGCAATTCCGAGAGTTGAAAAAGATCGACTCACAGTTAAAGGAGAACGAAGGCATGCTCCAGGATGAGAGCGATCCGGAACTGGCCGCCATGGCACAGGAAGAACTGGAAAGCCTGAAACCTGCGAGGGAGGAAGCGGAAAGCCGTTTGAAAGTCCTCCTGATTCCCAAAGACCCGAGGGACGGCAAAAACGTAATCATGGAAATCCGCGCCGGAACTGGGGGAGACGAAGCGGCCTTGTTTGGCGGCGACGTGTTTCGGATGTACAGCCGGTTTTCCGAAAGAAACAAATGGAAAATTGAAATCCTTAGTTCCAACGAAAGCGTCAAAGGCGGTTACAAGGAATTGATCCTGGGGATCCAGGGCAAGGACGTTTTCAGCAAATTGAAATACGAGAGCGGGACGCATCGCGTCCAGCGTGTCCCAGACACCGAGACTCAAGGGCGCGTTCACACGTCCGCCGTCACCGTCGCCATCCTCCCGGAAGCAGAGGAAGTCGACATGACTATCAATCCGCAGGATTTAAAAATCGACGTCTTTCGCTCCTCGGGTCCCGGCGGACAAAGCGTGAACACCACCGACTCCGCCGTTCGCTTGACGCATGTTCCCACCGGACTGGTGGTGACCTGTCAGGACGAAAAATCCCAGCATAAAAACCGGGAGAAGGCCATGAAAGTCTTGCGCTCCCGATTGCTGGACGAAGAGCAGAGAAAACAACAGGAAAAGATGGCGCGCGAGCGCAAAAGCCAGGTGGGAAGCGGCGACCGGAGCGGACGCATCCGCACCTACAATTATCCGCAAGAGCGCATAACGGATCATCGCATTGGTTTAACGTTGCATAAGTTGACCCAGATCATGGAAGGCGGGCTGGAAGAAATTTTACAACCGCTCTCTCTTCATTTTCAGACGGAGGCTTTGAAGGCCGGTCATCCGGAATAAGCTTCCGTTTAATTTTCTTGTTTATTTCCTCTTCAGGAATATTTTGCTCCCATGCAGTGGACCGCCGCCGAGTTGCTGAACCAAACTGAAACCCGTCTCCAGAGCGCGGGCGTCGACTCCCCTCGCCTGGACGCCGAACTTCTTTTGGCAAGCGCTCTGCAGACCGACCGTTTACGCGTATTGATTGAACCCCGCCGCGTTGTATCCCCGGACGTCGCCCACAAGATTCAGGAACTGACCGAACGCCGGGCGGACCGGGAACCCATGTCGCAAATTTTAGGGCGCCGCGAATTCTGGTCGCTGGATTTTAAAGTGAACCGGACCGTCCTCACGCCCCGCCCTGAAACGGAAATCCTCGTCGAACATTTTTTGTCTTTGGCAAAAGAGCGCAAGACGGAACCGTTGAACATCCTTGATCTGGGAACCGGATCGGGAATTCTGGCGATCGTTGCGGCCCTGGAATTGAAAACCTGCCGGGCGACCGCCGTGGATCGTTCCTTGGAAGCGTTGGAAACGGCCAGAGAAAACGCGTGCGCGCATGGGGTTCAGGATCGCATTGAGTTCGTCCGCAGCGACTGGTTCGAGCGCGTGACGCCCGCTCCCCAATTTGATTTCATTCTTTGCAACCCGCCTTATATCCCGGAAGATTATATGGAGCGCCTGGCTCCGGACGTTAAAGTTTTTGAACCGGACTCCGCGTTGAACGGCGGCGCGGACGGACTGGATTGTTTCCGCCGGATAGTTCCCGAGGCCGGGGCGCGGTTGAAGCCGGGCGGATACCTGTTACTCGAAATGTGGCGCGATCAGGCGGCGGCGCTGGGCGAAATATTTTTGCGCGCTGGAGGTTGGTCCGTTCCCGAAACAATAAAAGATTACGCCGGACTGGACCGGGTCGCGGTTGCGCGGAGGTTGTTGGAGCGTGGATAAAATCGTCATCCAGGGCGGGAAGCCCTTGCACGGGACGGTCGCGGTGAGCGGGGCTAAGAACGCCGCGCTTCCGGTATTGGCCGCCACTCTCCTGACCTCCGGGAAGAACGAAATCCTGAACGCTCCGCAGGTGCGCGACGTTTCCACCATGGCGCATTTGTTGGTGGAGCTGGGCGCGGAGCTTGATTTCTTCGAGGGCGACCGAGTGGTTCTCGACACGTCCCGCGTGAACAATCCCGAAGCGCCTTACGATCTGGTGCGCACCATGCGGGCTTCCTGCCTGGTGTTGGGTCCCTTGCTGGCTCGCCTTGGGCAGGCGCGCGTTTCCCTGCCGGGAGGGTGCGCCATCGGCGCGCGGCCCGTCGATTTGCACATAAAGGGACTGGAAGCGCTGGGCGCGAAAATCAGTTTGGAGGAAGGCTATATTGTCGGCACGACCAACGGTTTGAAAGGGGCGCATTATTTTTTCGATACCGTTTCCGTCACCGGCACGGCAAACTTGATGATGGCCGCGGCTCTGGCCGACGGGGAAACGGTTTTGGAAAACGCCGCCCGCGAACCCGAAATCGCCTTCCTCGGCGAGTTGTTGAACGGTTGCGGAGCCAAAATCAGCGGAGCCGGCGAAGACCTCGTTACCATTCAAGGCGTCGCTTCTCTTGCGCCGTTCCAATGCCGGATTTTTCCGGACCGGATTGAAGCGGCGACGTACTTGATTTCCGGAGCCATTACGGGAGGCGAGGTGGAGGTCGTGGATTGCGTTCCGCACCATATTGAACCGTTGATTCTGAAATTGCGCGAGGCGGGATATAGCGTGGAAGAAGGTCCGGATCGGATGAAGATAAGCGGCGCTGGACGACCTCAATCCGTCAATATCAAAACCCAACCGCACCCCGGATTTGCGACGGACATTCAGGCTCAGTTCATGGCGCTGATGACTCTGGCGCGCGGCCAGAGCATCATTACGGAATCGGTTTTTGAAAACCGTTTCATGCACGTGGCGGAGTTGCGGCGGATGGGCGCCGATATCGAGGTGCGCGGAAACACCGCCATCGTTCACGGGGTCGAACGGTTGAGCGGCGCTCCGGTTATGGCGACGGACTTGCGAGCCAGCGCGTCCCTGGTGTTGGCCGCTTTGGCGGCGCAGGGAGAGTCCGTTATCTCCAGGGTGTACCATCTCGACCGCGGATACGAACGCATGGAAAATAAATTTTCCCAACTGGGCGCCGATATTCAAAGAGTAAGATAAGGACTAGCGAGTTGCCGAAAGTTGAAATATCCAATTATCAGAGGTCCTCATAAACTTCCTTTATTTTTATGTTTAAAAAACAGTCGATCAGAGAAAAAGATTTTCAACAAATTTTATTGTGGGAGCCGAACTGGATCGGGGACGTCGTGTTGTCTATGCCTGCCATTCAGGCCCTCGCCAGGCGTTATCCGGAGGCGCGCATCACCGCGGTTTCGCAAAAATCCTCCCAGGAGTTGTTGTCGGCGCACCCCGCCGTGGACACGGCGATCTCAATCCCTTACTCCTCTGAAGACAGCGTCTTCGACAAAATTGATTTTGCCCGGGGGTTAAAAAAATACCGCTTCGACCTGGCCGTGACGTTTCCCAACTCTCTGCGCGGCGCCGGGATGACGTTCCTTTCCGGCGCAAAGGTTCGCCTGGGCTACAACACCGAAGGCCGGTCGGCTTTGCTTTCGCATCCTGCCGCCATGACGGAGCGGATAAAAGCCATGCATCGCGCGGAATATTTTTTAAATATCCTGCAACCGTTAGGTTTGGAATCGGCTCCGCAGGAATTCGACCAGATTGTTCCCGACAGCGCGCGACGCGCCGTGCAGGGTCGTTTGGAATCGTTGGGATTGAGAGAAGGCGGGTTTCTAGCCGTCATTCATCCGGGAGCTTCCAAACCTGAACGAGGATGGCACGCCAAGCGCTACGGAATTTTATGCCAGCGGCTAGTCAAGGATTATGGAGCGAAGATTATTTTGCTGGGCGCCTCCGGGGAAGAACCTTTACTCGATGAAATCAAAAATTACTGCCCTTCAGACGAGGCGTTCCTGTTCACCGACCTGAGTCTTCTGGAAGCGACGGCCCTCATCGAACACAGTCATCTGTTCATTGGCAACGACAGCGGCATGATTCATCTGGCGGCGATGGTCGGAACCCCGATGGTCGGAGTTTACGGTCCGGGAGATCCTCGAACCACGGGACCTGTAACGGCGCAGGGAAAAAGCGCCGTCGTGACGCGCAATTATCCCTGCTCTCCCTGTCGGCAAAAATTTTTCAAGGAGTGCAAACCTTCGGCCCACAACAAACCCTATTGTCTGGAAGATATCAGCGTGAAGGACGTGGTGGAAGCGGTTCAAGACCTGGCCCGAACCATTGGCGCCGGCCGCTAACTGCCACTCGCCGTGGAGGCAATAGTTGGCGAAGGAAAAGTTCTCTTCCGAATCGGTAACCTACCTATCGTTTCCCATCCACTGTCAAATCGCTCTAATATAATGACCATTAGTCGATAGGTTGGAGTTCGAGTTGAGAGAAATTTTCCAATCGCAAACCATTGGATCCAGCGTCACGCTGGCTGCTAGCCACAGGGGCAGGAGTTTGAGACGCCAAACTCACCGTAATTTGTAGCGTTATTCGAATAAGTTGCGCTATCTGCCTCCAGGCATAGTCTGGTCGTCGTCCTCTTCGGATTTAGCCGCCTGGTAGGGTTTCAAGTCGAAATGGCTGAGGATCAGTTCCTCTTCGTCGGCGGAGACGTCGTCCAGGTTTACGGGTTCGGGAATATCCATCAGTTGTTCAAGCCTCCAACTGGACTTAACTTTCCCTACGTCTTTGACCTCGTAAATTTCCCTCGGAACCAGGATTCGCTTGCCCTGAATTCTTAAAAACCCGCCCAATGTAACGACGAGAAAACGGGGCAGAAAAGTGGCGGCTTCCACCACCAGGCCGTCGATTTTTGCGATCACTTCCTTGTCCTGATCGTAGAGAAAAGAGCCGATAATTCGGTCCTCGGCGTGCAGGTCGTGGATATTATCGCCGATATATTTGAGGCGCCTCTGAGTCATGCGGCCCTCCGCGGAAGCTGTTATAGGTGCATTAATTATAGCAGAGACATTTTAGGGTACGGACATAATTAATGAGTCCTGACCCCAGGATTGGTATAATGAATGAAGGCAGATAGCTTTTCGGGATTTAATAAAAACCAGATGAGGAGCCAGAGATTCTTGGGCAATCCAAAACAAATTTCATTTCTCAAATGGGTCGGAGTGGTTTCCATTTTTATCTTTTGTTTTACGGTTCAACCCGCTTCGGCAAAAATATATAAATGGAAGGACGATACAGGAAAAGTATTTTTTACCGACGATGAAAGCAAGATTCCCGCAAAATTCCGCAAAGGAAACAGTATAAAGAAGGTCCGCGAGGTCCGGCCAGTTTCCGGGGGAACCGGGGGCGGCACGTCTTCGTCCGGGGGAAGCGCGGACCCTGTGGCCGACACGGAAGAAGAAAAACCGGCGGGTATCTTGAGCGCGAAGGACAAAACGATCGTCAAGAGCGCCGTCGCCCTGTTAAAGAAAGAGGTCGCGAAGGACAAAACGATCGTCAAGTTCACCCTCAGCGATCGTAAGGCGAAAAATATCGTGCGTCAGTTGCAGTCTGCCATTCCAGAGAAAAAGAAAGTTCTTGCGGATTTGGAAAAAGTGAAAGCGCCGGAAGCCGGAGCGACCGCGGGCTTTCTTAAAACTAGCATTACTGCCGACGAGGCTCTTTCGGTCAACATGCCGCGTGTGAGAAACCGGGTGGCTCAGGAGCAAGGGCGTTTGAGAGGCGAGATAACCAAGGCCAACCAATTAACCCGGCAACTGGACGACGCATTGAAAAAATCCGACGAACTTGAGGCCGAAGCGGAGGCCGCTGAGTAGGCCGACGCGCCGCCCGAAAAAGGCGCCGGAAAAAAAGGAAAACCCTATGGGAGCGCCAAAAAATAATATGGCCGGCGCCCCAAACCCAGACAAGGCGGTTTGAGATGGCTTATTGTCCAAAGTGTAAGGAGGAGTTTCGAGAAGGGTTTACGGTTTGCGAGGATTGCAACGTGGCGCTGGTCGAATCTCTGGAAAGCGAAGACGTCGAAACGGAAGAGTTGGACGTGGCGTGCACCGTTTCCCAGGAAGAAAACGCTCACATCATCCGAGGCTATCTTGAAAGCGAGGGCATTCCCTGTCAGTTGGAAAACCTCACCTTTCACGCCGCTCCCGGAGGCGCGCTGAGCAAGGTCAAGTTATGGACCAAAAAGGCCGACGTCGAACGGGCCAGGGAACTGCTGGACGCGCACGAACATTCCAACTTTTGTTCGTCCTGCGGGCACGTGGCGGAGGCGAACGATACGGCTTGCGATTTTTGCGGGGCGACGTTTGAGAATTGAGCGGCAGGTCAGGCCAGAAACCTGAATTTGAAAATGTACCACAGAGCCGCCACTCCGTCCTTCCAGGTGATTTTTTTGCCTTCCGAATAATCCCGGCCACTGTAGGAGATGGGCACCTCGTACACGCGAAAATTCATTTTGGCGATCTTGCCCGTCATCTCCGGTTCAACCCCGAACCGGTCGCAGGTGATTTGAAACGAGTCCGCAACCTCTTTTGTAAAAACCTTGTAACCGGTTTCCATGTCCGTCAGGTTCAGGTTGGTCATCATGTTGGACAAGGTGGTGAGCGCCTTGTTCGCGACGTAATGCCAGTAGAACAGGACGCGATGAGGGCCGCCCAGAAAACGCGACCCGTAAACAACGTCGGCGCGACCGTCCAGAATCGGCTCCAGAAGAATACCGTAATCCTTGGGATCGTACTCCAGATCCGCATCCTGAATCACCACCACGTCTCCCGACAGGTTCTCAAAACCCGTTCGCAGGGCGGCGCCTTTCCCCTGATTGTATTGGTGGTAATGGATTACAAACCCGTCCTTGCCTTCGTACTCTTTTAAAATATCCCGACTGCCGTCTTCGGAACAGTCGTCCACCAGAACGATCTCCTTTTCATAGGGAGTGGCTTGCACCCGCTCAATAATCTTGTGCAGGGTGTCCTTTTCGTTGTAGACGGGGATAACGACCGAAAGCTTCACAGAGGGGGAGTTTTAGAACAGGGTATAGATGAACGGCGCCACGGCGCTGCCTTCCGTCAGAACGATCAACAGGCTCATCGCCAGCATTACAAAAATGATTGGACCCAGCCACCATTTTTTTCTGACTTTCAGGAAGTCCCAGAATTCCGAGACAATGGAAAGCTTGCTTTCGTGTTTTTGCGGCTCGTTCATGAGAATAGTTTGAGGGATGAAATAGTCAAAGTTTTTATAGTCTAAAACATCGGATGAAAAAAGTCTAAATCAAAATTTTTCTATAACCGCAGAGGTTCAGCCCAGAGAGACTCCGTCGCGGCGGAAACGCCCGATTAAATTGTTGGCGATGGCTCCGGTCAGATATCCGGAAAATAGCGCAAAGCTGAAAAAGAACGGGAGCAGAGAGTAAAAAGCGCTTTGGCGTACCAGAAAAAACTGCACGCAAAAAAAGACGACGCCCATGTGCGCGCAGGCGCCTGCGAGACAGACGCCCATCATACTGAAAGGGCTTTTGCCGTTCATGTAAACCAGCGCCATGACGGCGGCGGCGGTAAGCCCTCCCGCAAAACTCAGAAAAAACGCCGGACTCAAAAACGTTCCGCCAAAAATCGAACCCAGGACCACGCGGAGAAAAGCGACCAGAAACGCTTCGCGCGGACCTAGAAATACAAGCGCGACCAGCGTCATGATGTTGGCCAGGCCTAGCTTGATCCAGGGGGAAGGCAGGGGCAACAGCGCTTCCAAACGATGCAACACGACGCCCAGAGCGACCAACAGGGCGACGCTTAAAAAATTTTTCTCCACATATTTAGGCGGTTCGGAGAGAGACGTCATTGCAAAAATTTTCCGGACCCGTCAGTCCAATAATTTTTCCAAATGCGCGTGGACTGAATCGCTCAACGCGCCGGGATCGTATCCGCCCTCCAGCATCGAGACCAGTCTTCCTTGGCAAGTTTCCTCCGCCGCTTTTTTGATCAGCGCGGTCATCTTGCCGTAGCATTCAGTACCGACTTGCATGGACGCCAACGGATCGTCGGCGTGTGCGTCGAAGCCTGCGGAGATAATAATCAGGTCGGGCTTGTAGCGGGCGATTTCCGGAATCAGTTTATTCTCCACAAGGTCCAGGTAAGCAGCGTCGCCGTTGTAAGCGTTCAGCGGAAAGTTGAGCGTCGTTCCCAGTCCGTCTCCCGTCCCGGTTTCGTCCGCGTCCCCGGTTCCCGGATAAAACGGGTATTGATGGACGCTGCTGTAATAGATATTGGGATCGGCGTAGAGGGAATGTTGCGTGCCGTTTCCGTGATGCACGTCCCAATCGAAAATAAAAACCCGGTTGAGGCCTTTTTGTTTTCTGGCATACTGGGCGGCGACGGCGACGTTGTTGAACAGACAAAATCCCATGGCGCGGGAATGTTCCGCGTGGTGGCCTGGCGGACGAACGGCGCAAAAAGCGTTGTCGCAATCGCCGTCGACCACGGCGTCCACCGCAGCGAGTCCCGCTCCGGCGCTCAACAGGGCGGCTTCAAAGGAATCGGCGCTGATCGTCGTATCGGCGTCCATTTGCCGGACGCCCCCGGCGCAGGCTTCCCGCACCTGATCGACGTAACCGGGGTTGTGGTTCAGCGCGATTTCTTCTTCGGACGCCCTGCGTGGTTCGGAAAAAATCAGGCGGTCGCGAATTTCCGAAGCCTGGATGCGGTTTTGGATCGCTTCCAGCCGTCCCGGATTTTCCGGGTGCGGCTCGGTGTCGTGCCGCAGATACATGGAATGATAAAAGTAGGCGGTCTTGCTCATCGTTAAGAATTCTTTGAATTATTTCCCGGAGGACTTGGCGTTTTTCGCGGCGCTTTCGTTGGCCGTCTTGATCCACAACAGCAATTCCTCCGCGTGTTTGGGACTCAACAACTTCAACGCGTTGTATTTTTTTTCCGCCATTTTTCCGTTTTGAAGCAAGGCGTAGGCGTAGGCCTGGTTGCGGTGGTATTCGGCGATCAAGGGGTTGAGGTCGATAGCCCGCTGGTATTCCGCTATGGCTTCCTTTACTTTATTGTCCGCGACCAGAGCGTTTCCCAGGTTGTAATGCGTTGGCCCTACAAGGTCGTTAGCCTTCAGGGATTTTTTGTAAGACGCGATGGCCTTTTCAAATTCTCCCTGGTTGGAATAGTTATTGCCCTCGATATAATGTTTGAGGGCGTTGCCGTCCAGCCCCGACGAGTGTTTTTTCTGTGCCTGCGCGGCAAGCGGGAAAACAAATAGCGCCAGGGCGATCAATGTCCATGCGCAAAGGATTCGGTTTTTTAGGTTTGGGGTCATGGGAGACGGTTACGTTAGGGCGGTTGAAGGAATGTTGAACCCTTCAAGATTATCAAAACCATAAACCGATGGCAACCGGGATTCGGGCTGATGAATTCGGAAATATTGACGGATAAAGTTGAGACCTTGCGGCGCGAGGCGTTTCGGATCGGCTTCGATGGATTCGGCGTCGCCCGCGCGGAAACCGCTCAGGCGGGAGAGCGTTTTCAACAATGGCTCGGGCTCGATTACGACGGGGAGATGGCCTACATGGGGCGGTGGATAGACAAGCGCCGCGACATGAACATGGTCCTGCCCGGCATTCAAAGCGTGATTTGTCTGCGGAGCAATTATTTCACGGCGGAAAAGGATCTGACGTTCCTCGAGCGCAAGCAAACCGGCGACGTTTCGCTTTACGCTTTGAACGAAGACTATCACCATATTTTGACCGACCGGCTTAAGGAATTGGAAAACATCGTTCAACGGGAATTGCCCGACTGCCATTCAAAAATTTACGTCGACACCGGTCCCATACTGGAAAAACCGCTGGCGCAAAACGCGGGGCTGGGGTGGATCGGCAAACACACCAACCTGCTGACCGAGGGCGAAGGATCCTGGTATTTTTTGTCCGAGATACTTTTGGACGTCGCCCTGCCCTCGTCCAAACCCGCCGCGAACCGGTGCGGAACCTGTCGGGAATGCATCGATATCTGCCCCACCCGCGCCATCGTCGCGCCTTACGTCCTCGATTCGCGCCGGTGCATTTCCTACCTGACTATCGAACTCAAAGGCGCCATCCCCATTGAATTTCGCAAAGCCATCGGCAACCGCGTTTATGGATGCGACGACTGCCAGATCGTTTGCCCGTGGAATTCCTACGCGAAGGCCGCAACTGAGAGCGGGTATTATTCAAAGGGAGAGACTTGGGACCTAGTCGACTTGATTCGCCTGAACGAAGAACAATTTCGCGAACGCTTTCGGCGTAGCCCGATCAAACGCCTTAAGCGCCGCGGGTTTTTACGCAACGTCGCCGTGGCCCTCGGTAACTGTGGCGATTCAAAGGTTGCGCCGTACCTGATCGACGTTTTAGCCGACGCAGAAGCGTTGATCCGCGCCCACGCCGTCTGGGCGCTAGGAGAACTTTTGGGACATGCCGCTCTTGATGAAGTCGACAAACAACTGGCCGACGAAAGCGACGCGCTCGTGCTGGAGGAAATCCAACGATTAAAAACCCAGTACTCCCAAGCGCGATGAAGCGAATGGGATTTGGCTTTATAAACCCGTTGCTATCAACCGCCCTGGCATCCTATAATCGTAGCCCCAAAAAAAATTCCAGACGGACAGGAGCCAATTAACGAATGAGCGGAAACGAAGAGCATCGATTCATTAAAGCCTGCAAGGGCGAACCGGTGGATCACACGCCGGTGTGGTTCATGCGTCAGGCCGGGCGATACATGAAGGTCTATCGCGACCTCAAGGAAAAACACAGCTTTCTGGAAATGTGCCGCACCCCGGAGTTGGCCACGCAAGTGACCCTGCAACCGCTCGACGTTCTGGGCGTCGACGCGGCGATTATTTTTGCGGACATCCTATTACCCCTTGAACCGATGGGGACGGGGCTGGAGTTCAGCGCCGGCGACGGACCGGTGATCCCAAAGCCCGTGCGTACCTTGAAAGATATCGAAAACCTGAAACCAGTAAACGCGGAAGAGCAACTCGGTTTTGTGGGCGACGCGATTCGCATGACGCGCGGAGAGATCGCCGGGAAAATCCCCCTCATCGGCTTTGCCGCCGCGCCCTTCACTTTGTGCAGTTACATGGTGGAAGGCGGAAAATCGAAAGACTTCGCGACGACCAAATTGTTAATGGCGCAAGAACCCGCCGCCTGGAATCTACTCATGGAAAAGGTGTGCCGGGTGTTGATCGACTACCTTAAGATGCAAGTCAATGCGGGCGCCCAGGCCCTGCAAATTTTCGACAGTTGGGTGGGATGCCTGAGTCCCGGCGATTACGAAGAATATATTTTACCGCATTCCAAAAAAGTGTTTGACGGGTTGAAGGACGTCGGCGTTCCCGTGGTCAACTTCAGCACCGGAGCCTCTTCCATGCTGAGCCTCGTTGCGGGAGCGGGCGGCGACGTGGTGGGGTTCGACTGGAGAATTCATCTGGACGAGGCGCGGAAAATTCTGGGTCCGAACCGGCCGGTTCAGGGAAATATGGATCCCTGCATTTTGTTCGCGTCGATTCCGGAAATTAAAAAACGCGTCGTCGATATCCTGCGGCGGGCGGAGGGGAAGCCGGGGCATATCTTCAACCTCGGTCACGGCATCCTGCAACACACGCCGGTGGATCACGTTAAAGCCGTGGTGGACATGGTGCACGAATACCGGCATGTTTGATCCTGCGTCCGGAACCGCTCCTAAAACCGCCGTCTTTCTCATGGCTCACGGCGCGCCGGACTCCGTCGCCGACATTCCCGCTTACCTGAACAACATTCGCGAAGATTTGGGGCGCACTCCGGAAATCGTGCGCGAGGTGCAGTCGCGCTACCAGGCCATCGGCGGCTCGTCGCCCATGCTGGAAATCACCCGCGGGCAGGCCGCCGCCTTGCAGAAATTTCTGAACCGGGACAAAAGTCGCAACCTCCGGGTTTATTTCGGCATGAGAAACTGGCGGCCTTATATCAAGGACGCCGTTCAGGTCGCGTTGGAAGACGGGGTGGAGCGGTTCGTCGCCCTGTGTCTCGCGCCGCAATACAGCCTGGTGAGCACGGAACTTTATTTCAGCGCTTTCAAAAAAGCCCTTGCGGGAAATAAAGCCGAGGTGGAGGTGCGTTACGTCCCCAGCTGGTGCAACCATCCCTTGTTGATCGACGCCTGGGAGGAAAAGTACAACGAAGCCGCCGAGCGCTTGCGGCAGATGGGCGAAGAGAATTTCTTCACCATTTTCACGGTGCACAGTATTCCTAAAGAATCCATCGACGACGGCGACCCTTACCTGAACGAATACGATAAAACCGTCGACGCCCTGATCGAGCGCGTCCGGCCCCAACGCTGGTTCAAAGCATTTCAAAGCCAGGGTAAACGGCCCGTCCCCTGGGTGGGACCCTCGGTGGAGGAAGCGCTGGACCGGGTCGCCCGCAAAGGTTCCAAGCCGGTTTTGATTTTCCCAGTCGGTTTTGTTTCGGATCATATAGAAATTTTGTATGATATAGATATCGACTTCAAGCGATACGCGGAAGCCAGAAAACTTCGTCTATACCGCCCCGAGAGCTTGAATCTTTCTCCGTTATTCACGGAAGCTCTGGCTTCTGTGGTGTGGGAGAACCTGGTTTAAAATTTTAAAATCAATCCTCCAAAGAAAATTTTAGCCGATGCCCCGTTCCATAAAAATCTCAACCTTGATTGTTTTATTTACCGCCTGTTTGATAGCGAACGCTATTTGGGTTCCCTTCGCGGACGCCGAAAAGCTTTGGACTGAAAAGTCCGGCCAAACAGGAATTTCGATTGGAAGTTCAGGGGTTGTAGGCTCCACGCTCTTCCGGGATCTGGCGGAAAAAATGGGACCCGGCGTGGTCAATATTCGAATCATGGAAAAAGCGGGGCGGCAACCTTTCAATCCTTGGGGGCAACCTCCGGGGTTCAATCAGCCTCCTCCGGATAAAGACGGTTACCGGCAAAGAGGCGAGGGTTCCGGTTTCATCATTCACGAGGACGGCTACATACTGACTAACGCCCACGTGGCGGCGGACTCAGATCAATTGCAGGTCGCCTTGTCCAGCGGAAAACTGTACAAGGGCCGCCTGGTGGGGTTTGACCGCGTCATGGATATCGGCCTGGTTAAAATAGAAGCGGCGGAACCGCTCTCGGTCTTGCCGCTGGGCGATTCGGACGCCATGAAACCCGGCGATTGGGTGATGGCCATCGGCAGTCCGTTCGGATTGGAACAAACGGTCACCGTCGGCGTCGTCAGTGGCAAGGGGCGGTCTCTCGGCGCGAGTCCTTACGACGATTTCATCCAGACCGACGCCTCGATCAATCCCGGCAACAGCGGCGGACCGCTGATCAACGTTTACGGCGAAGCGGTGGCGATCAACACCGCCATCCTGGCGCAGGGCCAGGGATTGGGGTTTTCCGTGCCGATCAATCTGGCAAAAAAACTCCTACCGCAGTTGAAAGAAAAAGGCAGAGTCGTCCGCAGTTGGCTTGGAGTCAACGTGCGCGACGTCACCCTGGACTTGAAAGAGAAAGAAGGATTGCAGGTGGACAGCGGGTCGTACGTTGAGCGCGTGACTGCGGACAGTCCCTCCCATAAAGCGGGCATTCAAAAGGGCGACGTGATCGTCCGGTTCCAAGACGCTCCTATTAAAAACTCGCGCGAACTGCCCACCAAGGTAGCTCACACTCTTCCCGGAACGGTCGCTTCCATGACCCTGATGCGCGGTGAAAAAAGAATGACGGTGGAAGTTATTTTGGAAGCCATGCCCGGCCAGAATTAGAAAGTTCTCTCCCAGTTCCCTTCATATGTTTTCAGAAAATTTGAACGCTCAACAATTATCCGCCGTCCGGCACGACGAGGGTCCGATCCTGGTCGTCGCGGGCGCGGGTTCCGGAAAAACGCGGGTGATCACTTGCCGGATCGCCCGTCTGATCAAGGAAAAAGGAGTTGCGCCGGAAAGCATCCTGGCCATCACGTTCACCAATAAAGCCGCGCGGGAAATGCGCGACCGCGTGACCTCCATGCTGGGCGGCGGCGGCAGCTCGCCCTGGATTGGCACATTCCATTCCTTTTGCCTGCGCATCCTGCGGACTCATATCGATTCGCTGGGCTTCTCAAAAAATTTCGTGATCTACGACTCGCAAGATCAGTTGAGCCTGATCAAGCTCTGTATGAAGTCGGCTAACATGAGCGAAGATTCCTTCTCCCCGAAAACGCTCCTCAATCACATCAGCAATTTTAAAAACGATTTTTTGCAGCCGGAGGACGTCGACCAGGAAGCGCTTTCCTACGGCGCGAGATTGAAGGCGGCGCAGTTGTACCCGGCGTATCAAAGCGAATTGAAAAAGAACAACGGCGTGGACTTTGACGATTTGCTGATGCTCGCCGTTCGTCTGTTGCGCGAAAACCAGAACGCGGCAGATTTTTATAACCGCCGCTATCAGTACCTTATGGTGGACGAGTTCCAGGACACCAACCTGGCTCAGTACCACCTGATCCGCCTGTTATGCCAGGAGCGGTCGAACGTGTGCGCGGTGGGGGACGACGACCAGAGCATCTACCGCTGGCGCGGGGCGAACCTGGACAACATCCTCAACTTTGAAAAAGATTTTTCGGGAACCCGCGTGGTCAAGCTGGAAGAAAATTACAGGTCGACGCAAAACATCCTCAAGGCCGCAGGCGCCGTGGTGCGCGAGAACATCGATCGCAAGGAAAAAACCTTGTGGACGCAAAACGAGGTCGGGGCTTTGGTGGTCTACTGCCGGACCGAGAACGACGTCGACGAGGCGCAAACGGTGTGCGAAAAAATTTCGACCGCCCAGAGGGAGGAAGGCGATTCGTTCAGCGACACGGCGATTCTTTATCGCACCAACGCGCAATCGCGCGTGGTGGAGGACGAGCTTCGGAAAATGAATATCCCCTACCAGGTCGTGGGCGGGCAACGGTTTTACGAGCGCAGGGAGATCAAGGACGTGCTGGCTTATATGCGGGTGGTCGCCAATCCCGCCGATTCGGTTTCCCTACGACGCATCGTCAACGTTCCGCCGCGCGGCATCGGCAAAACGACGATGGAGAAGGTCGAGTCTTATTGCAAACAACACGGGATTTCCTTTCTGGATGGATTGCGCAAGGCGGGGACGACCGGGTTCGTTGGCTCCTCTGCGGGAAAAAAGATCGGCGTTTTTGTGGCGTTGATGGATGAGTTGACTCAGCTTTGTGAGACGGCAACTATTCAGGAGTTTCTCGATCGGCTTCTGGACCGCGCGGGTTATATCAAGATGCTGGAGAAGGAAGGAACTCAGGATAAGATGAGAGAAGGCCGGGCGCGGCTGGAAAATATCCAGGAGTTGTATACCGCCGTGGAGCAATTTGTCGAGCGGGATCAACGCGGAACGTTAGGCGATTACCTGGACTCCGCGACCCTGTCGGCAGATATCGATTCCATGGACGATTCGCGCGGCCTGGTTTCGCTCATGACCCTGCACACCTGCAAGGGGCTTGAGTTTCAGTCGGTGTTCATCATCGGGATGGAGAATAATCTTTTGCCGCATGCCAGTTCGATGGGCGAGCGGGAGGAGTACGAGGAAGAGCGGCGCTTGTGCTATGTGGGGTTCACCCGGGCGCGAAAAAACTTGTGCCTGACCAACGCGCGGCAGAGAAGGATTTACGGAAGTTTTTTTAATTATCAGCCGTCGGACTTTTTGCTCGCCATTCCGCCGGAGACGCTGGTGAAGGAAAGCGGCGTCGTGATCCCGGATTATGCGCCGCCGCCCCGCGACGTTTATTCGCGACCTTTTTCGCCGTCCGCTCCCGCGCGATTTACGGCGCCTTCCGACGACGGCGAGTTTCCCGTAGGAACCAAGGTGGTGCATCCCAAGTTTGGCCGAGGATCGGTGATTAATCGCGAGGGCGAGGGAGACAGTTTAAGAGTCGTGGTCTACTTTCAAAAAGCCGGGAAGAAAACTCTCGCGCCGGGCCTGGCAAAGCTCATCGCGCTGTAAGATTTTCGCGCGACTCCATTGAGAAGTAGAGTTAAAGAATTTCCAACACCTGTTCCGGAGGCCGACCTATAGCGGCTTTTCCATTTGCAAGTACGATGGGACGTTCTATCAGAATTGGACGTTCAATCATCGAATTGATCAGGTCGTCATCGGACAAAGACGGGTTATCAAGCCCGCATTCTTCATAGACAGCCTCTTTCTTCCGCATCAAATCACGAGGCGCAAACCC
>JAJDBB010000064.1 GCA_029261555.1 Nitrospinaceae bacterium
AACCAAGATCAACGCCATTACCAAAACGCAGAAAAATATTTTTCTTCCAAATTTAATGGCGATGACCATCACCTCATAAATTAAGAGCGCCCGATTGTACAACTATTTCAAAAATTCCCAATCTATCTTTTCCGGCGGCGATTTTTTAGACCAAAAGATTCTCCCTTTTTTTATTGAGTTAAGTTTCCAATTATAAGAAATAAAATCAGAGCATTACCAGAGTACTTATGCTATAATCTTAGATTCATTATCAAGGTTGTTCAGTTGCACTGTAAGTTGATTTCTTCTAGTTTCTCGCCCAGGGTAAGTCTATTAAAACAGTTTGGTCTGCTAGGCCAAAGTAGTTTGATTTCTCTCCAAGTGGTCCTCTAAGAGTTCTTGCATCAATCCAACCAATTAAAAACAGGGAAGACATTATCCTGATTTTCTGGACGTGTGTTCCCACTCAATTGCAGGAGAATATTTATTATGGCAGCAGGAAAAGTAAAATGGTTTAACGAAAGCAAGGGTTTTGGATTCATTGAATCCGAGAGCGGCAAAGATCTCTTTGTTCATTTCTCGGAAATTCAAGGAGACGGTTTTAAGACTCTTGCTGAGGGCCAGTCGGTCGAGTTTGAGGAAAGTATGGGTCCGAAAGGTCCACAGGCCACCCAGGTGGTACCCAAATAAAACTGCAAGGCGTCTCCGGTAGAATTTCTACTCTGCCGGTGTCCTCTCAATTCCATATTTTTGTGAAAGGGCTTGGCCATCTGGCCGGGTCCTTTTCTTTTCCTACTACCAAAAAATATTTTGCGGCCAATTCAAAAACCAAGGTATCCAAGGTTTTTAAAAGCCCTCTTTTTTTGAATTAATCCTTTTTCGTATAAAGTTTAAATTTAATGTTCTCTCTTTCGCTTTCATATATAAAACATAATTGGCTGAATAATTTACGCAATGATGTGCTTGCGGGCATGGTTGTCGCGCTCGCTCTTATTCCTGAGGCTATTGCGTTCTCTATCATTGCGGGCGTCGATCCTAAAGTTGGTTTGTACGCTTCATTCTGTATTGCTATCGTGATTGCTTTTGTCGGCGGTCGTTCCGGCATGATTTCCGCCGCAACGGGCGCCATGGCGCTTGTTATGGTCTCGCTTGTGAAAGAGCACGGCCTTGAATTTCTTCTTGCGGCAACCATCCTGACTGGATTTTTGCAAATTTTGGCAGGTTTTTTCAGGTTAGGCTCCCTGATGCGGTTTGTATCGCGTTCCGTGGTGACTGGGTTTGTGAATGCGCTGGCCATTCTTATTTTTATGGCACAAATTCCCGAATTCAAAGGCGGGGGAATCCAGATGTACGGCATGGTCGCTCTGGGGCTAGCGATTATTTACATTCTCCCACGCTTCACAAAAGCGGTGCCGTCGCCTCTGATCTGTATCATCACACTCACGGCAATCAGTGCGTATTTCGGGATGGATTTGCGCACTGTAGGGGATATGGGCGAACTTCCTTCTACATTGCCAATATTCCTGTTACCCGATATTCCTCTCAATCTGGAAACCTTGTTAATAATTTTACCCTACTCCCTAACGTTGGCGGCTGTCGGTTTACTGGAGTCGCTCATGACAGCAACCATTGTCGATGAGCTGACAGATACGCCCAGCAATAAGAACCGCGAATGTGCAGGACAAGGCATTGCCAATATTGTCGCAGGTTTTTTGGGAGGCATGGCGGGCTGTGCAATGATTGGTCAATCGGTTATCAATATCAAATCCGGTGGCCGTGGCCGCCTGTCTACACTTTTCGCCGGACTTTTTCTTTTGTTCCTGCTATTGGTTGTCGGGGAGTGGGTCAGCCAGATTCCTATGGCCGCTCTCGTTGCCGTCATGATAATGGTGTCGATCGGAACATTCAGTTGGTCGTCTTTTAAAAATTTAAAAACACATCCAAAAAGCTCCAGCCTAGTCATGATCACCACCGTGTTCGTCGTCGTTCTCACGCATGATTTGGCAATCGGTGTATTTGTCGGCGTCTTAACGAGCGCGCTATTTTTCGCCCGTAAAGTTTCGCGGTTCCTGAAAATTGAATCTCATTTATCTGAGGATAATGAGAAACGCACCTATAAGATTTATGGGCAGGTCTTTTTTGCTTCGGCTGAAATATTTTCTAAGTCGTTCGATTTCAAGGAAGTCGTTCAAAATGTCATCATTGACGTCAGTAGCGCTCATTTCTGGGACTTGTCGGCTGTCGGTGCGTTGGATAAAGTTGTCATGAAATTCCGGAGGGAAGGAACTGCCATTGACCTGATAGGCTTGAATGAAGCGAGCGCTACGATTGTTGATCGTCTGGCAGTCTATGACAAGCCAAATGCGCTTGAGCTAATGCTTAAACATTAAGGAACAAAAAGAATGAGCAAACTTTTAGTATGTATCGATGGATCGGTTTATGCAGATACTCTCTGCACCCATGCGGCCTGGGTGGCTAAACATATAAATGCCGAAATTGATCTTCTTCATGTTTTGCGCCGCCCTTCAGACTATCAGGCCCCGACGGATCATACCGGCTTGATTGGCTTTGATGCACGCAGTGATCTTCTGGAAGAATTAACACGGGTTGATGAAGAGCGTGGCCGTTTGGATCAAGAAAAAGGCAAAATCATTCTTGAACATAGCGCCAAAATTCTGAAAGAAGCAGGCGTCGAAAAAACTAACCTTATTCATCGCCGCGGCAGTCTGGTTGAAACCATTCAAGAATTTGAAGGTTCTGCTGATATGATCTTCATGGGCAAACGTGGCGAGCATGCCGACAAGGGTTCTGCTTTTCTCGGCGCCAACCTGGAAAAGGTAGCCCGCGCGATCCACAAACCCCTCTTTATTGTGTCCTCTATGGTACGCCCAATCAAACGTTTCCTGATTGCCTATGATGGTAAAGACAGTGTGCGCAAAGCGATTGACTATATTTCAGAACGCCCTTTACTCAAAAAGGGACTGGAATGTCACTTGCTGGTGGTGGAACGCGCCAAAGGCGATATCGAAACGTCCGAATCCGAGCAAAAACTACACACTGCCGGGTTCACTGTCATACTCAAAACGGAACAAAGCCATCACGCAGACCAGGTGATATCCTCTTACGTGGTGGAAAACAAAATTGACCTCCTGATCACAGGCGCGTACAGCCATTCACGCATGCACAGCCTGTTCCTTGGAAGCACAACTGCATCATTAATCAAGTCCTGTAAAGTACCATTGTTATTATTCAGATAGTTGATATGCCCCTGGAATTTTAGACAGCTTGTAGTTTCACATTTCTCTGCTGTTTATAGTCTACAAGCCAAACCATTCTAGGTTCAGAATAGTCGAGATAATTTCATTTTGAATTTCAAAATTCGCTTTACGGGTGGGTGATTTGGGCAGGTATAAATAGGAAGGAATTTTTTTTCTGGTTTTTGATTTTTAAAATTTTTTTTCGCGGGAAATTTCTTAACTGGGAGGAACGCAGAAACAGATAATGGTTTCTATTGAAAATCATCACTAGTGGCGTCCTCCATTGTTGGATTGCTTTTGTCGTGAGAACAATTTTATAACAAAGGATACACCGCCTTCTTAATTAGCCTGCACACTAGAACCTAATATATACCTTCTTTAAACTTGATCCCTCCTTGGTAAAGTTTCAACATTATTTTCGATCCCTCCAAAGCGTCTTCACCTTAAGTTGTTATCATTAGCGTAGTAAGCGTTACACAGATTTATCCAAGGCCGGTTTCCCCCTTTAAATACAGCCTCAAAACCGCTCTTCAATACGCCAATTCAATTTCATATTTCTACAGTAATTTATTCCCTTATTTGGGCATAAATTAGTCCGCCCAACGACCTAAACATATAGAGAGGGTTTTAACAAATTCTAATTTGGAGGTCGTAAATGGGCGAAAATCAGCACAAGGTTCTTATTCCTATTCCAGATAATGGCTTAGCGGGAGTAATCAGCGAAATTATTGTTGGTTTAGGATATCAACCGGTATTGACTAAAACCGAGGACGATGCAATTTCTATAGTTAAAGATGACCAAAGTATTGCGGCTACTGTTGTCGACTGGGAATTATCACAAAAATATTTTCCAAATATTCTGAAAAAACTCGGTTCTATTGCCCCTTATATGGGAAAATTTGTTTTGATAGACATGACTTCTGAGGAAATCAAAAAGCTAATTGAAAAGGGAGCGTTTTGTTGCTATATGGAAAAGCCCCTAGACCTCCCCAGACTCGAAAATGGGCTATTAGGCTGCATTAAAGAATATGAATTGAAAAAAGAAAACTGCTCTTGTGTTGATTAGAATTTTTGAACCTGATTGGGTTGGTGTAATCACTCCTCCCTCCGGCGTCAGATTTCTTTACAGGAGGTCTGATGTCGGGGGCTTCGGAATTTTCCAACCATTATTAACGAAAACCAGTCTTCTTTTTATACAACCAAATATGCTTCTGGCTCTGGACGGAGTGCGACGCTAGGCTTGAAATTCCTTCGCGCTATTTCATCTTTCGCCTTGTTCCTGATATTTCCTCGGCTGTTATTCCATTCCCAAAAATTTAGGCAAAAAAATACCCGCAATTAACACACCCAAAAACATTGTGCCCAACAAAATCAACCAGATTTTATTATCATCTCCAAATTTCATTTTAGAACCCCAAAATCAGTCAGAATTTTAGCATTTTAAGAAGGTTCAAATTTTAGATAGCCCCGTTCTGGCTTTGACTTGCCCGACCCGCCATATTAAAATAGCTTGCTTAAACTTAGCCAAAGGAGTTTCACAATATGTTCAATATTCGCATGAGCCAGATTTTTGTCCACTCAGCCGACGAGGCGGTCGCAGCAAAAAAAGAACTCGACGCCGGCGAGGGGTTCGTGGGCCTGGTAGAAAAATACAGCGCCTGCCCTTCAAAAAAATCAGGCGGCGACCTCGGTTGGATGAACGAAGACCAGGCCCTCTCCTTCATGGGGGAAAAGCTCACTGAAAAAGACAGGGGAAAAATCCTGGGTCCCATTCACTCCCAATACGGTTACCATATTTTATCCGTCACCGACGTGACGGAGGAAAAAGCGCCGGAAGTTTTTAGCGCCCAAACTGCCATGATCGAACTGGGCGAAAAAATTCCGGGCGTCAACGACTTGCTGTTCCAGAAATTTCAAGTCGGCCTCCCGGTACTGGACTATAAGCCCGAGGATACCATCGGCTCGGTTTGCGACAAGCAAGGGAAACAACTTGGCGACGTCCTCGAATTTTTAAACATGGAGTTTTCCAAGTCTAACGTCCCCACCATTTCGCCCAAGGATCTCCAGAGCAAAATCGACTCGGCGCCGGACAAGCTGGCGATTCTGGATATCCGCGAGGATTGGGAACGCGACATCGCAAAAATTGGCAGCGCCTTGTTAATTACGCGGGAGAGTTGCGATTCCATTTTGAACTCGCTAAACAAGGATATGGAATTGGTGGTAGTCGATTGGAAAAACGACCGCAGTCCCAGTTTCCTCAAATGGCTGAGCCAGCGCGGATTCACCGACGCCAAGGGTTTGGAAGGCGGGATCGACGCCTGGGCCGAGACGGTGGACCTCAGTCTGGCGCGGTACGACATCGACGAAGACGACGGCTACCGTTATGAAGACATTATGGACGAGCCTGAATAATTCAACCCGCGGCTTTTAGAAACGTTACCGTTATCCGCCAGTACCGGCGGAAAGTTTAATAACCTCTCAATAAACGGTCCGCCTGCCCGCGGCCTTCCATAAAGCATGCCTGCCCTCCTGGACGTCGATAATTTGCGGGTTCACTTCCGAACCGACGAAGGGGTGGTGCAGGCCGTACGCGACGTTTCCCTGCAGATTCAAGAAGGTGAAACCCTTGCGCTGGTGGGCGAATCGGGATGCGGCAAGTCCGTCGCCGCTATGAGCGCCATGCGTCTGGTTCCCACCCCGCCCGGCGAATATGTATCCGGCAGTATCCACTTCGACGGCAGAGACGTTTTCTCTCTTTCCAAAAGCGAGCTTCAGGACTTGCGCGGCAACGATATCGCCATGATTTTTCAGGAGCCGATGACCTCGCTCAATCCGCTTCTCACCGTCGGCGACCAGATCATGGAGGCCGTATGCCTGCACCAAAACAAAAGCTCTCGCGACGCCCGGAAAATCACGCTTGACGTTCTACAACAGGTCGCCATCCCTTCGCCCGAGGAGCGGATCGACCAGTACCCGCACGAAATGTCCGGAGGGATGAAACAAAGAATCATGATCGCCATGGCCATCTCCTGCAAACCCAAACTGTTGATTGCCGACGAGCCGACCACGGCCCTGGACGTCACCACCCAGAGCCAGATACTGAATTTATTGGACGACCTGAGACAGTCTACGGGGATGGCCATCTTGCTCATCACCCACAATCTTGGACTGGTCGCGGAGTACGCCGACCGCGTCGCCGTCATGTATTCCGGAAAGATCGTTGAAGAAGCGCCGGTCGAAACTCTTTTTGAATTTCCGGCGCACCCCTACACCCGCGGGCTATTGAACTCCATCCCGCAAGACAAGGCGGGAGGGACTTTGCAGTCCATTCCCGGAGAACCGCCCAACCCGGCCAATCTGCCGCCGGGTTGCGCGTTTTTTCCCAGATGCCAATGGTCCAAACCCGCGTTTGAGGAAAAACTTCCGCCGCAATTCTCCGTTCCGGATTCGCATCCCGATCACAAAGTCGCCTGCTGGCTCTACGAAAAAGGCGCGCGACCGGATTTTAAATCATGACTCCCCTTCTCAAAGTTCGCGGAGTAAAAAAGTATTTTCCCTTACACGGGGGATTGTTTTCCAAAGTCGTCAATCAGGTCCGCGCCGTGGACGACGTGTCCTTCGATCTCAACCGGGGAGAAATTCTCGGGTTGGTGGGCGAATCGGGATGCGGCAAGACCACGCTCGGGAGAATGACCCTGCGTCTCCTGGAACCCACCGCCGGACAGGTATTTTTTAACGATAAGGACGTCCTCAAACTGGACCATAAGGCGCTCACTCGCCTGCGCCCTAAAATGCAAATCATTTTCCAGGATCCTTACGGCTCTTTGAACCCGTGGTTCAACGTGGAACGGATCATTGGAGAGGGAATGCGCATTCACAAATTGGCCAATCCCAAAAATCTTGCGGAGCGAGTCGAGGAGCTAATGGTCAAGGTCGGGCTTTTGCCAAAATATAAAAAACGCTATCCCCACGAATTTTCCGGCGGCCAACGGCAAAGGATCGGGATCGCGCGGGCGTTGGCGCTCAATCCGGATTACCTTGTCTGCGACGAACCCGTATCCGCTCTGGACGTTTCCATCCAGGCGCAGATCGTCAACCTGTTGCAAACGCTTCAACAGGAGTCCGGCATGGCCATGCTCTTTATTTCTCACGACCTGGACGTGGTAAAACATCTGTCGCAATTCATCGCGGTGATGTACCTGGGGAAAATTGTGGAAACGGGACCCACGGAAGAATTGATACGCGAACCGGCGCATCCTTATACGCGCGCCCTGCTGGACGCCAGACCGTCGACCAACCCCAAAAACCGCGCAAGGAAAGCGGCTCTACCGGGGGACGTTCCTTCCCCGATGAATCCTCCATCCGGGTGTCATTTTCACCCGCGTTGCCCAGAGGTCCATGAGCGATGCAAGATTGAGGAACCGCAGATCCAACGTATAGATAACAACCGAAGCGTCCGCTGTCACCTGTTCGATCCGGCGGGCAAATAAAATCTCGTACAACCCCATCCCACCAAATGCTTGAATCCTTCCAGCAAACTTCCGAAACCGTCCTGCCCGCATTTTTCATCATCGCGGTGGGTTATGCCTACAATATGATCCGTCGCGGCGAGGTCGACTCCCTGGCCGACATCGTCATGCGCATCGTCGTGCCCGCCTTCGTTTTTTCACACCTTCTCCGTTCCGACATTGATCTAAAAGTTTTCAATACCGTTTTCATTTCCGCCTGGGTCGTTATTCTGGGCGGCGGGATTTTAAGCTTTGCCGTTTTGCGGAAAGTGGAAGGCCACAGCAGAGGCGTTTATTTGCCTGTGATGTTCATGAACAGCGTCAACCTCCCCTTCCCGATAATATTGGCCGCCTATGGCGAACAGGCTATTCCCTACGCATTGATGTTCTACCTCGCCAGCATCATCGGAGTGTTCACCATCGGCATGATCCTGGTGGCCGGTCCGGAGTCCATCCATCGCGTATTCCGGGAACCCGTTCTGTACATTTTGGGCCTGGCCATCTACATGAAAATTCAAAATATAGAAATTTACCACTGGCTGGAAACCCCGCTGTACATGCTGGAAACCTCGGCCATCCCCCTCGTGCTTCTGGTTCTCGGCATGCAACTCGCCCTGGTCCGTCCCTCTCGTATAAAACTCACGCTGATCGCGTCTGCCTGCCGGTTCGGTTTCGGGGCCGTCCTCGGGCTCCTTTGCGTCTGGATATTCGGCTTTGAAGGTTTGGCGAGAAAGGTGGTCATTCTTGAATCCGTCATGCCCGCAGCGGTGATAAGCTACATCGTGAGCAAAAAATTTGGCTCCGACGCGGAGTTGGTTGCCTCCATCGTATTCATAACCACCTTTGCCGCCATGTTCATCATCCCCCTGACGCTGGTTTTGCTCGGTTGACCTAAAATATCCCCCTTCTAAAGAAAACTGCGCCCTCCCGATAAGCCTTTTGAGCCATGCTGTTAGCTCCCATGGACATTGCACTTAAGCTACATTTATGGTAAATTTCAAGGTTTAAATCAAGCAAATATTTACAGGAATCAATAGTGGATTTTGGATCTTTCATAGGAGTTCTTTCGGGGATTTCGCTTATCATCACCGCCATATTTTTGGGCGGCGACGTCGACAACTTTGTCAACGTACCCGGACTCATGATCGTCCTCGGAGGTACTGTTGCCGCCACTTTCCTCACCTTCCAGTTAAAAAACGTGGTCACCGCCTTCAAGGCGGCTTTTTTTGTATTCAACGAAGGCCACGAGGATCCCAACGAAATGGTGACCACCATGATCGAACTGTGCACTCTGAGCCGACGGCAGGGACTCCGAACCCTAAGCTCTCTTGATACGGAAATGGATTTTCTGAGAAAAGCCTGCAACCTCGTATCCGACGGGAGCAAGGAAGAACTCATTCGCGAAAGCCTGCAAATCGAAATCGATTCCATGAAGCAACGCCACTTCATCATCCAGGACGTGTTCAGAAAAATGGCGCTTTATTCTCCGTCGTTCGGGATGCTGGGGACTCTTATAGGACTCATCCAGATGCTGAACCAATTGTCGAATCCGGAAACCGTCGGCCCGGCCATGGCCGTGGCGCTGTTGACCACTTTCTACGGCGCCCTGCTCTCGACCATGTTCTTCCTTCCCATCGCAGGGAAATTGCGAGCCAGAACGCTTCTCGAAACCATCAATCTTCAAATCATTTTTGAGGGCGCCATTTCTATTTTGGAAAACAACAACCCAATAGTCGTTTATGAAAAACTTTCATCCTTCATACCCGCTAAACTCCGGCGCCCCATGGACCGCGACCGGGGAAAGCGAAAAGTCTAAGTTTCATTGCTAACGGACGACGCCATGAGCCGCCGGGAAAACGCCGAAATCTTAAAAGAACAATTGCGCTCCAGAAACCTGGAACTCAGAAAGCTGAACGCCGAAAAAGCGCGCACCAATGGAAAAATTAAAAACATCCTGGAAATAAACAAAAAAGCCAACGACGAACTCCAGGATAAGTTGGAGACTGCGACAAAAACCCTGAGAGCGCACTCCAAACAGGAGGAAGAAAAAAGAAAGACCGCGAAAAAAATAAATTTAGACGAGGCGTCCAAGGATTCCGATTCCGCCCCCAGGGCCGCGAGGCAAGGTTCCGTTACTTTCGACGATCTGGACCCAAAACTAAAAGCCGACATCGTAAAATTAAAAAACCACAATCGGGATCTGGAAGCAAAAATCAAGAATACCGCCGAAGAGAAAAACCGACTCGCCGGACAAAGAAAGGCCCTCTTCGATGAAGTCAAACGAATCAAGGACCAGCCCGGAATGGTCCAGACGCTCAAGGCCAAATTCAAGGAGAAAGACGAGGAAGTTGTTCGGACCATAAAAAAGTATCAGGAAATCCTAGAGGAAAAAGAAAACATCATTGCCTCGTTTGAAACTATTTTCAGCGACAACCTGGCCTCCAAAGACGACGTGGGGGAACCCAACGAAATCCTCCAGAAAATCCGGGCCGAGATTAACAGCCTGCGCGGCGATAAAGACCGTCTGCAAAGCGACCTGAAAAACCAACGGCGAGTATACGACAGCCAGATATCCGATGAAGTGGTCCGGCTGGAAAGCGTGTTTAAAGCCAAAATGAAAAAACTCCGCGTCTTAAAAAGCGGCAATCGGATACCCGACGACTTCCTGGAAACCGAACCCGGCGCGCCCATCTGGATGGTGACCTTTGCCGACCTGACCACTCTGCTCCTGACGTTTTTTATCCTGTATTACTCGATTTCCTCGATGAATGAAAAGCGCTTCAAGGAAGCCATCCTCGGCGAAAAATCCGCTAGTATCGGCCTGCTC
>JAJDBB010000065.1 GCA_029261555.1 Nitrospinaceae bacterium
ATCTGCCTCCAGGCGCCTGCCTGGCGGCGAGCAGTTAGTTCCTGCGGAAATCGAAACCTGCGTCCAGCTTCGTTTTGGATATGCGCGCGAGCTCAATTTGGAATTGCAAAAACTGGCGGACGTAATCCAGTCTTTTCAATACGTCTCTTTGTTCGAGGAAACTCTGCTTTTCCTCCGGTTTCAGATCGAATCGGTAAGCGGTCTGGTCGACGGCTTCGCTCAGCGAAGCGCAACGGTTCAGGTCCAGGTGGTGAAGCTCCTTCTTGTTTTCCGGCAAAAGTTCCAGGTACTGGCTGTATAATTTGACCAGTTGCGCGTGCTCGTCGCAGGCGGCGCCGTCGCGCGTCCGGTCGTTGATATCCTCCAGGAATTCGACCTCCGCCTGGCGGTAGGGCTTTCCCTGAATTTCTTTTACGATCCGGAACTTCTTCTCGCCGTGAAGTAAAATGTTGTATTTGTCGTCTTCCAGTTCCCGCGATTGTTCGATAGCGCCGGCGCACCCGACGTCGGCGACGGGCGGGGCGTTGTAATAACTTTCCTCCCAGCCGGGTTTTAACAGGACCATGCCGATCAGGCTTCCCGTTTCCAGCGCGTCGGCGGTCATTGCCCGGTAGCGCGGCTCGAAGATATGCAGGGGCAGTTGCGTTTTCGGGTAAAATACCGTTTCCGGCAAGGGAAACAGAAATATTTTTTCCAGTGGACTGTTTTCCATGGACGATAATTTTCCGGATGATAATTTAACGGCGGCGGCGCTTAACGGCCCCCGCAACCAACCAACCTTAGCGGATTTGCCGTTATAACACAAAACAAAACCCTTTGGCCCGCGCCTGCAATCTTATAGAGACGGCGCCACTCGCCGCAGGGGCGCCGGGGTAGCCCCCGGAGGCAGAGTACGATATGCAAACTCACCGTATGGCGCTTGGTTTTACCCTAATGAGTTAGGTCTACTGCCTCCAGGCGCTTGCCTGGCAGCGTCACGCTGGCGGTTTGACATGTGGCGCTCAATTATTTAACCTGCAAGGAACATGATCGTTCAGCCTAAAGACAATTTTACCGCGATACAAACCTCCCTGGCGCAAGCTGGGCTGTACTCTCCCGAAAAACACGCCGACCAGCCGACCTGGCGGATTTCCCCCGAACCGTATTACCTTTCCCCGGCGGACGTCGACTATTTTCTGCGCCTCGGACCGCAACTACTCGAATTTTATACGGCGCTGAATCAATTGTATCTCGACAGCGTCAAGGGCAAGACCTTTACCTGGGTTGCCGGGTACCTGGACGCCGGCAAGCCGTCGCAGTTACTGGACTTTGCCCGCATGAAAAAGTTCCGTCGCGATTTGCCGGGAATTATCAGGCCGGACGTCATCCCCACGGAAAATGGATTCGCCGTGACGGAACTGGATTCCGTGCCCGGCGGATTTGGCTTGACCGACCGCCTCATGCGGATTTATCAGGATCCCGACTGCGAAATTATCGGCGAAAAAGAAGGCGGCATTCAGGAGCTTTTTTACCGGGCGTTGGCGTCTGCCGCGGGTAAGAAGGAAAATCCCACAGTCGCGATTGTGGTGTCCGAGGAGGCGGCTGATTATTTAGGAGAAATGCAATACTTGGCGAGGGAGTTGCGCGCCAAAGGCTATCCCGTTCATACGGTCCGGCCCGGAGACCTGACCTTTCGCGAGGAGGGTTTGAGCCTGGTCGAGGACGAAGGCGAACGAGAAATCGCCGTCGACGCGATTTACCGGTTTTTTGAGTTGTTCGATCTAAAAAATATCCCAAAATCCGAGCTTCTGATGTACGCCCAAAAAAAGGGCAGGGTCGCTACCACCCCGCCTTACAAGCCTTTTCTTGAGGAGAAATCGGCTTTGGCCCTGTTTCATCACCCCGCCCTGGCTCCGTATTGGAAAAAAGCGCTGACGCCCGAAACTTTTGACTCCTTGGTTCATCTAATTCCAAGCGCCTGGATTTTGGATAACCGGGAACTGCCGCCTCATGCGGTTGTCCCCGATTTGAAGATCGGAGGCCGAAGCGTTGGCAGTTGGGAGGAATTACGCAACCTGACGCAAAAAGAACGCGAACTGGTGATCAAGACGTCGGGCTTTTCGCCGCTGGCATGGGGCGGACGAGGCGTCACCGTCGGACACGACGTTTCATCCGAAGAATGGAACCGGGTTCTGGACGAAAGCCTGGCGAATTTTCCGGACCGGCCAGCAGTTCTGCAAACGTTTCACAAGGGCAAACGGGTGAAGTTTGCATATTATCATCCCGTCTCGGGCCAACTGGAAGAGATGGACGCCCGGGCGCGGTTGACGCCCTATTATTTTTTAGCCGAAGGACAGGCGCGGCTGGGTGGAATCCTGGCGACGCTGTGTCCGCACGATAAAAAGAAAATTCACGGCATGTCGGACGCCGTCATGGTTCCCTGCGCGGTTCGCAAATAAAATCCATTTATTGCGCTGGGAAAATTGTCAAAAAAACTGTTAAGAATATGAGCAAATTACGACTATATAATCTGGACGGTTGCGGTTACTGCGCCATGGTGCGCGACGTTCTGCAAGCCATGAAGCTGGATTACGAAAAAATCGAAGTCCCATGGCCACGCCACCAGCGGGAAGAGGTTTACAAAGTCTCGGGACAATACACCGTGCCCGTTCTGGTGGACGGAGAAAATATTTTCGACGACGAATACGATATCATTCGATACTTGAAAGACAATTACGCCGAAAAGGCGCAAACCAAAAAGGCATAACGATGGAAAGCTGGCAAAAGCTCCTCAGCAACAGCGTAGTAAAAGTCGAAGACCTTCCCTTTGTGCAAAACGACGCCGGCTATCTCAAAAAACTCAAAAAAGTTTCAGAATCGTATCCCATCCGCATCAACGACTACTTCCTCCGCCAGATTAAATCCGCCGACGATCCTTTATGGAAGCAAGTGGTTCCCACGGAGGAGGAGCTGGACGATTTTTTCAACGAGGAAGAACTGCTGGTCTCCGACCCCTTGAACGAAGAAGGCGATATGCCGGTGCCCGAGTTGGTGCACCGCTATCCGGACCGCGTTTTGCTGATGGTCAACAACCATTGCCCGATCATTTGCCGGTTTTGCACGCGCAAACGCAAGATCGGCTTTCCCGGAATCGTCACCCGCGAGACCCTGCGAGGCGGAATCGATTACATCCGCCGGAACGAGGAGATCCGCGACGTCATTTTGTCCGGCGGCGACCCCTTGCTGGTCCCGGACAAAGAGATCGACAAGATATTAAGCGACCTGCGCTCCATCCCGCATCTTGAGATCATCCGCTTCGGCACCCGCGTGCCGGGAACGCTTCCCCAGCGCATCACCGAAGAGTTGTGCGCTATTTTAAAAAATTATCATCCGATCTATTTCAACATGCATTTCAACCATCCGGCCGAACTGACGCCGGAGGTGGAAACCGCCCTGGGCATGCTGGCCGACGCGGGAATTCCCCTCGGAAGCCAGACCGTGCTACTCAAAGGCGTGAACGACGACTCCAAAATCATGAAGGAGTTGATGTTGAAATTGATGAAGAACCGCGTCAAACCCTATTACATCTACCAGGCGGATATGACGGAGGGGACGGATCATTTTCGCACCACCGTGGAAAAAGGTCTGGAGATCATTGCGGATTTGATGGGGCATATATCCGGCCTCGCCGTCCCCTATTACGTGATCGACGCGCCCGGCGGCGGCGGCAAAGTGCGCCTGCTTCCCGATACCGTCGTCGAGCGCAACGAAAACGAAGTCATCATCAAAAACTTTGAAGGCAAAACGTTTCGCTATCCCCAACCGGCCCGGAAAAACGGCCATCCAGTAGCTTCCCCAAAAATCAAAACTCCCGACCTCTGCCAAATGCCGGGGTAACCGGCGAGACCAGGCGAGCGCCTGGAGGCAAGTATTGGCGATTGAAAAGTTTCCCTCGCCTCCAACTCCTGTCCGTCGAACTTTTGTTATTTGTTTTTCGCGTTCAATACCCCGCTCCTTGAGGCGTTAGTCATTGCGAGGCCATTGGGCCGAAGCGCTCCAGGCTCGTAGGAAAATACTGGATTGCCGTGTCGCTAACGCTCCTCGCAATGACGTCATACCCCGTTGCTTGCGGCGATGTTCTTCATTGAATTCGAGACGCAAACTCACCAAAGTTTGTCGCGCTTCCCATACAAGTTGCGCCTAAAGCCTCCAGGCGCTCGCCTGGCCGGCGGCGAGCAGCGCCTGCTTGGGGAATTGATTTCGTTTTTTGGGGGTGTTATGATTTTTGTATTCAACGAAAAAATGAAAAGCGCGAGCGCAGTATTTTGCGGTCATTTTAAAATTCAGTTTTGAGCGAGGGTTTTTGTTATGGATCAGGATCAAGCAGACAAGCAAGCTTATTTTGAGCAGGTATATCCCGACATGATGAAGCGATTGAACACGCGCAAAAATTTTGCCATTCATGTAATCGAAGGCGAGAAGGTGACCATTGCTGAGAACGAGGAGATTTGCGGGCAGAAGGAACCGAAGTATATCGAATGCGCTAACCAGAAGGAGTTGGACCAGTTCATCACCAGCGAGAACCAGGCGGAACGGGATATCAAAAACAACCTGGAAAGCAACGAAATGCCCATGCGTTAAAAACCCGATAGGCGCCGCTTATCCGGTGAACGCCGGGCTACGCTAAAATCCTGATTACTTAATTTAAAGGAGGGCGGGGCGAAGGGGGTTTGACGCCGGGAGCGCCTGGGCGTTTGTTTCCCTTGCCGGCGCGCGGCTTGCCGCGAGGAGGCGTTTTCTTCCGGCTCAGGTTGAATTTGTGCTCGAAGGCGTTCTCAATCACATCGTCCATATTGGTTACGGAAATGAATTGTACGCTCCGCTTCACCACGGCGGGGATGTCGGCGAGATCCTTCTCATTTTCTTTGGGGATCAGGATCGTGGGAATCTTCGACCGATGCGCTGCAAAGGCTTTTTCCTTCAGTCCGCCAATCGGCAACACCTTTCCGGTCAGCGTGACCTCGCCGGTCATGGACACGTCTTTATTCACCGGCCAACCAGTTAGCGCGGAAACCAGCGCGCAGGCCATGGTGATGCCCGCGGACGGCCCGTCTTTGGGGATCGCGCCTTCGGGCAGATGGATGTGAAAATCCTGCTTCTGATAAAAATCCTTTTTCAGTCCTAAATCGTCGGCGCGGGAGCGGACGTAGCTCAGCGCCGCGTGCGCGGATTCTTTCATCACGTCGCCCAGTTTTCCGGTGAGCGCGAGTTGCCCTTTTCCGGGGGCGGTCGCCACTTCGATGGTCAACAGCTCGCCGCCAAACTCCGTCCAGGCCAGGCCGTTGGCCACGCCGATTTCTTCAACTTTTTCTTCCGGGCCTTTTTTGTACGGAGGCGTTCCAAGATGTTTTTTGATGAACGCGGGGCTGATTTCCGGAATCGGTTTCTTTTTGTTCTCCACCACCTGCTTGGCAATCTTGCGGCACAACGCGGCGATTTCCCGGTCCAGACTGCGCACCCCAGCTTCGCGGGTGTATTCTTGGATGACTTTGCGAATGGAGTTTTTCGGGAAATTGACTTTGCGTTTGGCCAGTCCGTGGTCTTCCAGTTTTTTCGGGATCAGAAATTTTTCGGCGATGACCTGTTTCTCCAGTTCCGTGTAACCGGGCAGGCGGATGATCTCCATGCGGTCCTGCAGGGGTTGCGGGATGGTGTGCAGGACGTTGGCGGTGGCGACAAACAGCACGTGGGAGAGGTCGTAATCCACTTCCATGTAATGGTCGTTGAAGGTGTGGTTTTGTTCCGGGTCCAGCACCTCCAGCAAGGCTGAGGAAGGGTCGCCGCGAAAATCCGTGCTCATCTTGTCGACTTCGTCCAGCAGGAACACGGGATTAATGGTCCCCGCCTTTTTCATGCCCTGGATGATTTTCCCCGGCAGAGCGCCGATATAGGTCCGGCGATGGCCGCGAATTTCCGCCTCGTCGCGCACGCCGCCCAGCGATATGCGCACGAACTTCCGGCCCATGGACCGGGCGATGGATTGGCCGAGCGAGGTTTTTCCCACGCCCGGCGGTCCGACCAGACAGAGGATCGGTCCCTTAATCTTTTTAGTCAGCTTCATCACCGCCAGATATTCAAGGATGCGTTCCTTAATTTTTTCCAGGCCGTAATGGTCTTCGTCCAGAATTTTTTTGGCGTCCTTAACGTCGATCTTCTCTCCCTTGGGATCGATCTTCCACGGCAGGTCGACCAGCCATTCGATGTAATTGCGCACCACGGTGGCTTCGGCGGACATCGGCTGCATCATCTCCAGCCGCTTGATCTCCTTGAGAGACTTGGCGTGGACGTCCTTCGGCATTTTGGCTTTTTTGATTTTCTGGTTCAGCTCGTCGATGTCGGTTTTAAACTCGTCGCGCTTGCCCAACTCTTTCTGGATGGCCTTGATCTGCTCGTTGAGGTAAAACTCTTTTTGACTGCGCTCCATTTGTTTGCGCACCCTGCCGTGCACGCGCTTTTCGATCTTCATGATCTCCAGCTCGGACTTCAAAACGCCCAGCAGTTTTTTCAGGCGTTCGGAAGGGTCGTAAACTTCGAGTAAATCCTGCTTCTCCTTGGTCTTGAAGACCAGGTAGGAGGCGATGGTGTCGGCGTACCTGTTGGGTTCGGCGACGCCGGCGAGGCCGGACGATGCTTCGAGCGGAATTTTCTGATTGAGCTTGACGTATTGATCGAACATCGTCCCCAGACTGCGCATGAGGGCTTTGGAGTCCGGGGTGATGCGGGAGTTTTCTTCAATTTTCAGAACGTCGACTTCGTTGAATTCGGAATTGTCGCGGAACATCTGAATTCGCCCGCGTTGCAAACCTTCGACCAGAACCTTCATGGTGCCGTCGGTGAGCTTGAGGATTTGCAGGATGTTCGCTATGGTCCCGGTTTCAAAAAGATCGCTCGGCGTGGGTTCGTTGGTGTTGGGATTTTTCTGCGCGACGAGGAAAATATTTTTTTGCTCCGCCATGGCTTTTTCCAAAGCGCGGACGGACTTATCCCGTCCCACAAACAGGGGCAAAACCATGAAGGGAAATACGATGATATCTCTGAGCGGCAGAAGGGGAAGCTCGACGGTTTCGGATTCCATCAGCTCGCCTGCTTCTGGTTCTGATAGACCAGGATCGGGGGATCGCGGCGGGTCACAACTTCTTCGCTGATGACCACTTCTTCGACGTCCTTGCGCGACGGCAGTTCGTACATGATCTCGAGCATGGCGTCTTCGAGAATGGAGCGTAGGCCGCGGGCGCCGGTTTTGCGTTTGTAGGCTTCTTCCGCGACGGCTTTTACGGCTCCGTCGGTAAATTTCAGTTTCACCTGCTCGAACTCAAACAGCTTCTGGAATTGTTTGATAAGGGCGTTCTTCGGTTCCGTCAACACTTGCATCAACGCCGGCACGTCCAGTTCGTTCAAGGTGGCCATCACCGGAAGGCGTCCGACGAATTCGGGAATCAGGCCGTATTTCAACAAGTCTTCCGGCTGAACTTTTTCAAACAGCTCGGAAACGGATTTGGAGTCGCGGCTGACGATTTCCTGGCCAAAGCCAAGGGTCTTCTTGCCGATGCGGCTGCGGATGATGCGGTCCAGATCGATAAATGCGCCGCCGCAGATGAACAGGATGTTCGTGGTGTTGACCTGCAGGAACTCCTGATGCGGGTGTTTGCGTCCGCCTTGCGGGGGCACGCTGGCGACGGTGCCTTCGATGATTTTCAACAGCGCCTGCTGAACGCCCTCTCCCGACACGTCGCGGGTGATGGAGGGGTTCTCGGACTTGCGGCTGATCTTATCGATCTCGTCGATGTAGATGATGCCGCGTTCGGCTTTTTCAACGTCGTAGTCGGCGGCCTGCAACAATTTGAGGATGATATTTTCCACGTCCTCGCCCACGTAGCCCGCTTCGGTCAGCGTGGTGGCGTCGACGATGGTGAACGGTACGTCCAAAATGCGCGCCAGCGTTTGAGCCATCAGCGTTTTACCCGAACCGGTGGGACCGATCAGTAGGACGTTGCTCTTCTGCAATTCCACGTCTTCCAGGTCGAGATTGGAATCGACGCGCTTGTAGTGGTTGTGCACGGCGACGGAAAGAATTTTTTTGCAACTGTCCTGGCCGATGATGAACTGGTCGAGATGTTTATTGACGTCCTTCGGCTTGAGCAGGTGTTTGAAGTCTTCGGTTTTTTCCTGCGCCCATTCCTCCACCATGATCTCGTTGCACAGCTCGATGCACTCGTCGCAGATGTACACGGTGGGTCCCGCGATCAGCTTCTTGACTTCTTCCTGGCTCTTGCCGCAAAAGGAGCAACGGTAATTTCCTGTGGTAGCGCTTTTTTTTGCCATAGTCTCAATCCCGCCGGACGTCAATTCCCATCCGGCTCCTGGTTGGTTTTGAGTTTGCAGATTGCCGAAAAATAATCCGGAACCCGCTGGTTGTTTTTTCTATTTTTTCTTGTCTTTATCCTTGTCCTTATCGTCCTTGACTTCCGTCCGTTTGGTGATGACGTTATCGATCAACCCGTACGTCTTGGCTTCCTCTCCAGTCATGAAGTGGTCGCGCTCGGTGTCTTTATTGACGGTTTTCTGGTCCTTGCCGCTGTGACTCGCGAGGATTTGGTCCAGGTTTTCCCGAATGCGTGAGATTTCCCGGGCCTGGATTTCGATGTCGGAATGTTGCCCCTGAAAGCCGCCGCTGGGTTGATGGATCATGATTCTGGCGTTGGGCAGAGCGAAGCGTTTGCCCGTCGTGCCCGCGGTCAACAGCAGGGCGCCCATGCTGGCCGCCTGGCCGATGCAGATGGTTTGGATGTCCGGCTTGGTGTATTGCATGGTGTCGTAAATCGCGAGGCCGGCGCTGACGTGTCCGCCGGGGCTGTTGATGTACAGGTAGATGTCCTGGTCCGGCTCGTCGGATTCCAGAAACAACATTTGAGCGATGATCAGGTTGGCGACATGATCGTCGATCGCCGTCCCTAAAAATATAATCCGGTCCTTCAACAGGCGTGAGTAAATATCGTAAGAGCGTTCCCCGCGGCTGGTTTGTTCTACCACGATGGGAACCATTTGGTTCTGAACGGGAAAGGTCATTTAATAAATCTTTCTATTTAAAATTGGGATATTAGGATGGAATTTGCCGGGCGCGTCAAATAAACTTGTGGAATCGGAAAACGGCAGGCCGGGCATAAATAAGCTTTTAAAAATCAGGAGTTTCCTTTGGAATAGTTAATTATCGGGGATAACTTCCGGCCTGTCAACCATTTCTTCTTTTAAGGAAATTTTCTCCAAAACCGCCTCCAGGGTGCGCTCGCGTTTCAGCCGTCCCATCAAGCGATCCAGGTTGCCGGATTTGCGCCACTCCTGCTTGAGCGCCGCCGGATTGGCCATGCCCGCCATTTGGGAAAACTTTTCCAACTCCTGCTCAAGGTCTTCGTCGGTCACGTCGATTTTCAAATCCTCGGACAGTTTGCCAACCACCAGCTCCTGTTGCAACAACTTGATGGATTGCTCGCGGTACTTGGCGTCGTCCTCAGCTGAAATTGGCGCTTCCCGGTCGGGATCCGTCTCGTGCCTGTGCGCGCCCTCGGGATTGGCCTGCTTTTCGGCCTCAAGCATCATGAACCGGATCTGCTCCAGAATGAGCGCCTCCGGCACGTCCTGCGCATTCATTTCCGCCAGCTTTTCCGTCAACTCCTTGCGGCAACGTTTGCGTGACTCTTTGCGTTCGTAATCCTCCAACTCCTCGCGAACTTTTACCTTCATGTCGAGGAGCGACTCGTAATTTTTATTGGGATCCGCCGTGCGGGCGAACTCGTCGTCCAACTCCGGAACCTCGCGGGCGAAAACTTCCTTGAGCGAAATATGGAACTGGGCGGTCTTGCCCTTCAACGCCTCGGCTTTGAAGTCGTCGGGAAAAGCCACCGAAATATCCTTTTCCTCGCTCACCTTCATCCCCGTCACCCCGTCCTCGAATCCGGCGAGCGCGTTGCCCTTGCCCACCTGGAAGACATAGTCCTTGCCTTCGCCGCCGTGAAAAGGCTTGCCGTCGACCGAACCCTGGTAATCGATTTTGATGACGTCTTCCTTCTCCACGCCGCGGTCCGTCACCGGAATGTTTTTCGCCGAACGCTGGCGGTAATACTCCATGACGTCGTCCACTTCCTTGTCCGTAACCTTATAGACCTCCGTCTTCAACTCGACGCCGGAATAATCCTGAATTTCGATTTCAGGGATCACCTCCACCTGGGCTGTGACCGAGACGTCCGTGCCTTCCTCCGCCTTCACGTCCAATAGACTTGGGGGCGACACCGCGCGCAGACCTTTTTCCTGAATCGCTTCGGCCATTTTCTCCGAGATCAACTGCGTCAGCGTTTCGCGTTTGACCTCGGCCCCGTACTGCTTTTCAATGATATTTTTAGGAACCTTGCCCTTGCGAAAGCCTTTGAGCTGGACGCTTTGAGCGACGCGTTTTAACTGTTCAGCGATTTTGGCCTGGAACTCCTGGAGAGG
>JAJDBB010000066.1 GCA_029261555.1 Nitrospinaceae bacterium
CCCGCTACCAAATAAAAGAAGGGGTTCGTCGGCGTGTTCGACGGGCCCCTTTTTTTGTTTCCCCTTCCTGCCGTCATGATTCCCGATTCTCAACCTCTGGTCTACGATTGCTTCATTAAGCTGGACCTAACGCACAAACACGCGTTCACGCCGGACAGTTTTAAACGCTACATTGAATTGATCGAGGAGCTGGAGATTGTGAGGCTGTAACCGGTGATCGAAAACTAGTCGTTCATTTGCACCTACAAAGGGGAATAGAACTATTTGGGTGAACGGAAATGCAAACTCAACGAATTGGAGCGTTCGCTTTTTGATTCGAGACAGTTTTTAACGCAAGAACCATATAAATAGTTTATTTACAATGAGTTATTTGTTATAATTCACTCTTTCTAAAAAAATAAAAAACTTGAGTCTACTGGTCGCCAACAAAACTGTTGTGGATTTTGTCCCCCAATCGTTTTGTAAAGGTAGCTTTTTATTCAGGAGAGACGTTTATGCCTCAGACCCGCCTTACATTCGCGGAAGAAATTGCCCTGCAAGCGGCTTTTATGGAAATCAAAAGAGAGCGGCGCCTTGCCTTAAAAGAAATGTTTCGGGGAACCCAGCTGAAACGAAAAAGTTTATTAGCCGACGCCAAGAAACTGAAAGACGCTGCGGCAAAAGCCAAGAAAGCGGTGGGCAAGATTCCCAACGTCTCCTTGCCGAATATCCAAATCCCTACTGCCGACATCAATTTCAACCTGAACTTACCCAAGATAAAAATAAGCAAATTAATCAATTTTAGCCTTCCAAATATTCCCGGCGTCAATTGGGGCAAGCTTCCCGATATCACGCTACCAAGCCTCAAATTGCCCGGCTTCTTTAAAATCGACGTCCGTGTTAATCTTCCCGATATCAGCTTCAAGCAACTCTTTGGCTATATTGCTATAAATTTCCCCCATATAGAGTTGCCAAAAATTGCGCTCCATATAGCGCACAATTTCAATCTTGATCTTAATCTCATCAAGCTGTCATTCCCGGATTTTTTTGACGTCGATTTGGACATTAATTTGCCCAACATTTCCATTCCCGACGTCAACCTGCCGATTGGCGTCCCAGATATTGACATTGATATTCCAAACATTGACTTGAGCGGTTTGGAGATCCCGGGCTTCGACATCCCAAAATTATTGAAATTGCCAGGCTTCGACAAGGTATTGAAACTGCTCATTGACTTGTTCGACTCCGTCGACCTCCCGAATATTGTTGTGGACCTGGGTTTGGACTTTATGAGTGACTTTTTTGCTTCCGCCCTGCCTATAGTCCAGCAGGTAAAAAGCGGAACAAAGGCGGCAAACACTTGGAGAAAAGCCGCCCGGGATTTACACAGATCCGTAAAGACTAAAAAGCATCGTCAATATATCCTCCCGGGAAACGCCCAGGGGGCCGTTACTGCAATCCGCAACTTGTTGAGGCAAAGTTCCGCCGAGCATGCAACCCTGGCCACCATTGAAACTACGCAATTCGCAGTTTCGACTGCTGGGTTGTTTGCCGACCTGGGAGCCGCCACGGGACCGGCAGTCGCCGCCGCCGCATCATTTGCCAAAATGTGCGAACAAATCACGGTGATTGCGGTCGAATACAAGCAAGTCAAAAAAGTTAACGTTATATTAAAAACGTCCACCGCCGAAAATTTAGGTCCTGATATTTTCAAAGTCTGCCCATTACTCGGTTGTTACTATATTGCAAATAACACCACAAGCAACGTTCTGAACCTGCTCAGCGCGGACCTCCTTCACGACGACTGGATGACTAACGCCGAAAGGAATATAAAGTCTCACCTCAATCCCTTGATCAAGGATTCGCAACGATTCATTGAGAAGTCACGGTACGCTCTGGATCCTATCAGGCAAAGTAAAGGGATGTATGTTGAACTCTCGACCATGGAAAAATTGAAAGGTCGGTTTGTGCTGGCATTTAAAAAGAGGTTTGGGCGCGCGCCTCCCGAAGAGCGAGCCGCAACTCATAGATACATCGGGTAAACGGAGGAATTATTTTTGAAACAGTAGGACCAGATCCCTTAGCCGGCCGTGGGTAGAACAACGCCATTTTATTAAATGCGTCTATTTTCGCTTTAGGTTAATTAATTTCGAATACTAAAAAAGGTTTGTGGATCATTCCACAAACCTTTTTTATTACCCCCTGTTTTGGAAGTCATTTATAGAGATCTACTTGATAGTCCCCAACCTCCCTACATAACAACATCCTTTCCAAAATCAAACCGAAATTCTCCTTTTACAGGCGTTTCGGTTTAAAAAGTCTTCCAAAAGGGCGAAAAATGGGTTTAGGTTCAAGAACAAGCCCTCTCCCACCCAAAAAATTGGAATTTTTTTGATTTAAATCTATCTATATCAATAGGTTGTAGAAATAGGTTTGCTGGCACCAATATAGAGATTTCTTTACCCAAGTTACTTTTGGCTTACTCATCACGGTTTTGAGGAAAACCCCCATGCCACAATACGAATACACCAAAGATTTAACGCTCGATATGTTCAAAGAAATTTTTATGACAAAAAAGGGAAGCATTAACCTGATGAGGACGAAGAAGGGATTAATCTTTTCAAAATTGACTAAAGACAAAAACCAAATAAAGCGCGATATTCAAACGATATTCAAGGAATTGCAAACTGCAGTTCAGCTCTATCATACAACCGCCAAGGGACAGCGGGGATTGCTTCCAATACGAGTGCGTCAACTCCAAAACGTGGAAAAGGGCGCGAACGTGATGATTGGTTTATATCAGGATATGATGGCTCACCTTACTGAGAAGGAATTGCAGGAGCGAGTAACCGAATTAGTTAAAATAGAGCAGGGTGTCTCTAACTCAGTAAGATTAAGCGTAATCGCCAGGAATAAATGGCTGGACCTGGAATATCTCCTGGAGTTTATAAAACCCGGAAAACGCAGGGAGCGTCAACAGAAAATCATGGGTCCCATGGTAACCAGCTCCGGGCAACACTTGCTGAGGGTAGGAGGACCGGATATTCTAGAAATCCTCAGCCGTACCCGCTTAGTTGGAGAGAACGCAAAAAGCGTTAACATTATGGCAAAAAACTTTGAGAAATGGGTAAACCACAAAAGAGAGTGTCGAGAGAATGGCAAAGATTACGAACTCTTTCCTGTCTGGCTTGAAAACCAGGACAACTGGTACAAAGGGGAAGACTTCAAAATAGAAGGCGTCAATTTTTTTAGCGACAAGGAAAAGAAATATACTATGGTGGAGTTTGACAAGGACGGTTTGATGACGGAAATCGGATTGCAAAACGAAAATGCACTCGAATTTCACAACATGGACACAGGCGGCAAACCCTGGGCTTTCGTCATAGACCCTCAGAAAAACATTTATTCGTATGAACACATCGGCGGTTTACAACATCACTCGGCCGCCTTGAGCGGCGGGGCGTGTTTATGCGCCGGCAAAGTCAAGGTTGAGGACGGCGTCTTGAAAGAGATCACCAGCGAAACCGGTCACTATAAAACCAATATGCCCTTTTTTATTCAAGGCTTGAGGATTTTTAAGGAAAACAACGCGTTCAAACATGGACCCTGCGTAGTTTTTAATGACGGAGCTTATGAAATCAAGTTTAATACGGTAGACCAACTATTAAATTGTTACGGTTATATTCAAAATAAGCTAAAAAACCAACCGATGAAAAAAATAACAAAGGAAGAAAGAAAAGCTGATTTGAATAAGTTCAACGCCAACATTCGAAACCTAATGCCACTGGGCCCCCCAAATCCGAATGACGACGCTCATAGCGCTTATGAGAGATTAAGCGAAACCTTTAAAGATCTCTCGGCCGGGGGCAGTTATGACACGTATCGTGATAAGGCGAAGGCCAAGGCCAAATATATTTTTTCCGATCTTTCGGATGAATGAAGGCTTGAAAATTTTTGGCTATCGCGCATAAGCTTACTATTGAATTACCTTCCAACTAATCGAATTAGCTCGCTCAACCGCTCGTTGGCCGACTTGTAAATTTTTTCCGACCGGCGCAGTTTGGCGTACCCAAGCTCGAATTCCGGAACGTCATTTGCGGGGATGGCCGTAACCCAGGCTTGCAGGGCGTTTTTCAATTCCTTTAGCGCAATCGAATACATTTTCTTGACGTCCTGAACCGGACGCGTGGCGGGTTCAATAGATTCCAACAGGGCGACGCCCTCCTCCACCTGCGGCAACCAGTTTTCCTTAATTTCGTGGGCGTGGCTTTTCCAGGAACCCTGAATGGTTTTCTTAGGATTTGGATCGGCCTTTTCCACGTCCACGATTTTTCCCGCCAGCGTTTTTACCAAGTCGTTAACTTTTTTCCGATTGGGATGATTAACGAAACTTTTTAAATCCGCGCGCAAGTTTTCCTTTTCCGACGTCTCCGGCCCGGACTTCTTCCGCAAATCATCGGGAACTTCATCGCCGCGAATGCTCGAACCCGTGCCGGATTCCTGCAACTCAAAATTTTGCTCTACATTCATGAACTCGAACAACCCTTCCTCCCCGGCGGAAGGAACCGTTTTTTTAATGGGATTTCGAGTCCGAGGTTTGGCGATAATAACCGGAGGCGGCTTTTTTTCTATTGTGGTGGACTTTGCTTTGGGAGGCGGCGGCCTGGAAATTTCCCGCGACTTTCTCGACGGGATTTGGGAAGCCGTTTCTGTGGAGGACGGAATGGACTCGCCTCCGCCGCAGGACGCGATAAAAATCAACAACAAGGAAATTTGCGCTAATCTTTGATATGATGTCATGAGTTGAATCAATTTTATTGGAGAGGTTGAATGAAACCAAACAGCGCTGCCGGGATTGCCAAGTTGATTTTTCTTTTCTTTATCGCCGCCGTCGCCCTGGGGTTCTTCGCCAGCATCGGCATTTGGGCGGCTGTCTCTTTTCTAAAATTGTTTGGAATCGAAACGCTATAAGCCCCTCTCCTCCCTTGGAGTTTTTCGGGATGGATCGAAACGGTAAAAAATTATCGACGGATAAAGAACATCCGTTTTTTAACCTTTGGGTCCATACGGGAATGATCCTCAAAATTATTGCCGCCGTCGCAATGATCTTTTTTGCGAGCCGCTATCCCTGAGCCTACCGGATTAAATCCCTCTCGTACTCGGCCCGCCTTCAATGCCGCTTAAGGAATTCGCGCGTTTGGTTGATAATTTTTTCCGCCGTGTCTTTATCCTTTTCATAGAGGTATTTTTTTTCGCTGGCGTCCACGGTGATTTTTGTGATTTTCGAGGAGACCCGGGAAAGCTCGATTTCGATATTAAGAATTTCCGTTTCCGCGTTTATTCTTCTCCCATCCACCAGTTCCATTTGATCGACGATTTCAATCTTCAACTGCCCAAGGACATTCAGAACGCCGCGGTCCACGCGCTTCATGGGAAACCGCAAATCCTGGTAGGCCTTGTTCAATAACGTGAACTCCACATGTTCGTCCACAGCCCCGGCGGTGGAGACGGCTGTCAAAATAATTAGCGCCAAAACCAGACTCATTAATTTCATCGCGTCGCCTCTTTGAACCGTTCTATTTAAATTGGGTTGAGCGTTTTAAATATAACAAAATTTTGCTGTCGACCGCAGATTAAAACCGCTTCTGTTCCTCCATCAATAACGGTATATTAATTATATACCTTGAATTTTGATGGAGACGCCTCAAGATGAAATTTTTCTTTACGCTTGCCATTGGCCTGGCCGGGTTGACGGGATTTTCAACGCCCCTCCTCGCTCAGGACGCCACTCCCTTTGACGATAACGCCGTCAAAACGGAAGTGATCCAGGAACAGATCAACGAAATTGGACGGGAGCTGACCGATATTGTTTTGGAAAACGTTCAGGATTTTTTGGACGACGAGTTGGAGCGTTTGAAAAAGCACAACCCAAAAGTTCAGGAGGCTCTCGAAAAACAGGCGAACGATTACGATCGTCAATTGGACAGCAAACCCAACGACGCGCAAACCCATTTTAATCTGGGCGAATTACGCGACGAAATGGACGACGGCGCCAACGCTATCATTCAGATGCGTAAAGCAGAAGAACTTTTCAAAGTAGAGAAAAACGTTCAAGGGCTGGCCAAGGCCCGGAGAAACCTGCGCGCCTACTACAGGAAATACGACTTCAAGCCGAAGGATTTCGATTTAAAGACCGAGTGAATCCGCTTTAAGTTTTTCGGGATTTGGCAAAAAAAAGCCCGCCGGTTAACGGCGGGCTAATAAAATTCGTGAATATTTTTACCAGCGGGAACTAGATTCCCAGACTTTCCACGGTATCTTCCAGAGACATGGCGACGCAGGTATAGATAGGCGTATCGTTCTCGGTGAACCGACTGCCCTCCGTCTCGCGCAGGTCCATTACCAGGTCCAGAAAATCCCCTGGGTAATCCGATTCGAAAGCCACGACGAACTCGTGGTCGTCGATGCCGAACGAATAGGTCGTGTTCAATTTTACCGAGGGGTATTTATTGCCGACGAAAATATGCTCGTCCATGATTCCCTGCCGGGCAAATTGGGTCAAGAGATACCATTCCCGTTTTTTGGTGAAGGGATAGATAAAAAGATACTTGGCCTTGCCGGGGATGATATGCGTCCGGTCTTCTTCATGTTCCGGGTTGAACATGTCCATATACATGGACCGCTTGGTCATGGAGAAATAGTTGTCGACTGGCGTTAAATAGGCGCCCAATCCGGTTTTGTAAAGCCGGGTGGTCATCTTTTGGAACTCTTCCAACTCATGGGATATCCGCCAGAGCATGACGTCCACGTCGGACCGAAGCCCCACGCAAGAGTAGCTCACCAGAATCATGTCGTTCTTATTATCGTATTCTTCCAGAACCTCGAGAAATTCCTGTTTGCCTTTTTCCTGTTCTTCTTTCGGCAGTCGACGGTAGGCGGGGTCCAGTTTGTAAAAAGCAAAGTTCACATATTGCCGCTTGGTTTCTTTACCTTCTTCCTGGGCCTTTTGGGTAGCCACTTCCTGTGCGCGCCGGTTAGCGATCGCGTCGCCTTCCCTCTCTTGCCGGGCGCGGGAAACGAACTCGTCGTCGACCAATTCAACGCCCTTTTCGCGCGCGAATTGCTCGATTCCCCGCACTACGCTTTTGCGAACGAAAAACGGCACGTTTTTCATGCGTTCAATCGCCGTATCGGACCAGTTCAAGCTGGTCTCGGGCATCAATTCTTCCAATTCTTTATCGTCAATAGCCATAGTTTTCCCACTGATGTTGGTATTTTAAGGATGCTCAATTATACAGTAGTCGGTTTAAAGTTCAACCGGTTTCCGGCCCGCTATTTCATCTCTCGATAGAGCCTCCAAAATAATTTTAGCCAGTCGGGTTTGTGATACTCTTAGTAAGAGAGGGGCTTCCCCCTATTCCAGTGGAGGATCGCATGAAATCCCAGGACTGCCTGGCGTTGGAAGATCAATTTGGCGCGAAAAACTATCAGCCTCTGGACGTGGTTCTGACCCGCGGCGAGGGTATCTGGGTCTGGGACGTCGAAGGCAGGCGTTACATGGATTGCCTGTCCGCCTACTCTGCGATCAATCAAGGCCATTGCCATCCGAAAATCCTAAAAACCCTGGTCGAGCAAAGTCAAAAACTGACGCTCGTCTCCCGAGCTTTTTGCCACGACCAACTGGGTCTTTTCTACAAAGAAATCTGCGAACTTACCCACTCCCACAGTGTCCTGCCCATGAACAGCGGCGCCGAAGCTGTCGAGACGGCGATCAAGTCCGTGCGCAAATGGGGTTACCACGTTAAAAAAGTTCCTCCCGGCCAAGCCGAGATCATCGTTTGCTCAAATAATTTCCACGGTCGGACTCTCACAATCGTCGGTTTCAGCTCAGAGCCGCAATATCGCGAGGGATACGAACCCTTTACGCCGGGATTCAAAATGATTCCCTTCGGCGACGAAGAGGCTTTGCGAAAAGCCATCACGCCAAACACAGTCGCTTTTCTCGTCGAACCCATCCAGGGCGAAGGCGGCGTGATCGTTCCTCCTCCCGGTTATTTTAAAACCGCCCGCGAGCTTTGCAACGAGCATAACGTCATGTTGGTTTTGGATGAAATCCAGACCGGCCTGGGCCGGACGGGGAAATTACTGGCCGAGGAGCACGAAGGGATCGAAGCCGATTTGACAATTGTCGGTAAGGCTCTGTCTGGCGGCTTTTATCCGGTCTCGGCGGTGTTGTCCAACAAGGAAGTATTGGGCGTGTTCAATCCCGGCGACCACGGAAGCACCTTCGGCGGCAACCCGCTGGCCTGCGCCGTGGCGCGCACTGCTTTGAAGGTTTTGGTCGAAGAAGGCATGATCGAAAACTCCGCCTCCATGGGCGCGCGGCTGATGGCCGGTTTGCGCCAAATCCAATCGCCGCACATAAAGGAAGTTCGCGGGCGGGGATTGATGACGGGGATCGAATTGCATCCGGAAGCGGGAGGCGCGCGAAGATTTTGCGAAACTCTGCGCGAGAAGGGTCTGCTCTGCAAGGAAACTCACAAACACGTCCTGCGCATCGCCCCGCCTCTGATAATCAAAGCGGACGAAATCGACTGGGCGCTGGAAAAAATTGAATCGACGCTGACGCAAAACTAGAGTTCTTCCCAAAGGTCAGCCTTGGCCCATTCAGCCAGATTTTCACCACACTTTGGCGACGCATTTTTATTCCTATATATTTAAAACCGCTGTCAATCTTGGGTTTGCGCTTTATAATATTTACGCGTCATTTTCCCACTCACCCTATTCCCAATTTAATAATAAATGATAGCGATTGCTCAAATAATGAAGCGAATGCTCATGTGCGCTTTGTTTTTATTTTGCGCCCTGCCTTTTTGGTTGATTGCCGACGGAGACGCCATTGCCTTGACGGCCAAGGCTCAAGAGATTTTTGAACAGAACAATCCCGCCGTTTACCAGATTCGGGTTATTGATATTAAATCCCATGAAAAATCCATAATTGGTTCCGGGTTTAGAATTTCCGCAGACGGCCTTTTTGCCACCAATTACCACGTGATTTCAGACGTGGTGGACAAGCCGGAGCATTACCGGATCGAATACCATCGGGAAGGCCGCAAGGAAGGAACTCTCTCCCTGGAGGCCATCGACGTCGCGCACGACCTGGCCATTCTAAAAGGCAAGGATTCCGGGGACCGTCCCCTTGCCCTGGGAACTTCCGAATTGAAACAAGGAAGTCAGGTTTTCCCCATGGGAAATCCGCTGGATGTAGGAATGGTGATTGTCGAAGGAACTTATAACGGGCGAGTGGGAGACGCGCCTTACAAACAGATTTTACTTTCCGCCGCCATAAACTCCGGCATGAGCGGCGGTCCCGCATTCGACTCCAGGGGTAAGGTTGCGGGCGTCAACGTTTCAATCCAGGGCAATGACCTGAGTTATCTCGTTCCGGTGGAATACCTAAAACAACTCGAAAAGCAATGGCGGGAGAAAGGCCGACCCCTGGACTGGGCCGACGTCATCCAAAAACAGGTTCTCAAACGCTTTGACCACGTGATCTCAACGGCGCTGAAATCGGAATGGACTTTCGCAAATTTTGGATCCCTCAAGGTTCCGCAAAATTTAATCGGCCAGGTCATTAAATGTTGGGGCAAGAGCCAGTTGGAGGATCCCTCGAAAAAGAGATACTTTTTTTACGGCTATAAATGGTGCGAAAGCGAAAAAGAAATCTATCTTTCCTCCGACCTGTCCGCCGGAACCATAGGCTATGCGTTTTTCTGGCTGGAAAGCAAAAGCCTGAGTCCGCTGGAATTCTACAAAAAGTTTTCCCGCGAATATTCCAAGGGCCGTTTCTACCGCGAAGCCTCGGAAGAGGAGGTCACGGAGTTTAGTTGTCAAAACCATTTTGTGAAAATCGCCACCCGCGACTGGAAAGGGGCTTACTGCGTCCGCAGATATAAAAAATACCCCGAGCTTCACGACGTTTTCCTCAGCTTCGCTATATTGGGAGATTCCCCGCGCAAATACATTATTCAAGTCGGCTTGTCCGGTTTGAACGAATCTTTGGCCCGGAAATTTCTGAAGAAATTTTTAGGAGAAATTCAATGGGCCGGATAATCGTCGAAGCGCTTCATCCGACTGGACAAGTTGTGGAGTCCCGCCGGGTCTTCGATAAAGTCGCAACCATCGGCCGCTCCTACTCCAACGACATCATTCTGGACGACCCTTTTGTGTCCCCGCAACACCTGGCGATTTCCAATCAGAGCGGCCAGCTCTTGTTAAAGGATTTGTCCAGCCAGAACGGCGTCCTCCTCAACCAGGAAAAAGTGGTTGGGAATAAAACCGTCAAGGCAAAGTCGGGCGATATTGTCTGCATCGGTCGAACGCGGCTAAAATTATTATCGCCAGACCACCCGGTAGAACCCACTCAGCGAATGGACAAAATGTTGGCCTTCCGCGATTTCGTCGATCGCCCCTGGGTTCCATTCGTATCTTCCATTGTCATTATAGGAATTGGCGTTTGGTTGGGTTATCTGGAAAACCCCGGAGACGCCTTCTGGAAAAAGCAGTCCTATTCAACGGTGATGGCCTACGCGGCGGCCATTTTGAGTTACGCCGGTCTGCTGAGTTTGTATACCTTCTTTGCGTACAAAAGATCATACTTTGTACGCAACCTCGTGGTTTCGAATATAGGCCTGCTCCTGCAACTTGTTTATCAGGAGTTAGACCCTTTTCTATTTTTTTGGATATTAAACCAGGGTCTGCTTCACACTCTCGATTACGCCGTCAGTTTCCTGATTCTACTTTTGATATTCTGGATCAGCGTGCGCCTGACCAAGGATTCTATCCGGTGGAAAGAGTTTGCCCGCCTGGCCTGGATTCCGCTATTCCTGATCCTGCTTGCCGAACTGGGATCTGAATTTAGCGGTTTGGACGCCCAAAACGGCCCCGTCTACCAAACCAAGCTGGCCCCCGGCATGGGACCATTGACCGAACCCTTGACGCTGGATGAATTTCTAGACAAAAGCGCCGGGGAATTTTCCCGGCTTCCAAACGACTAGCGATTAACAATAAATGGAAACCGCCCATGTCTAAAATATTACTGATCCAAGGAAGCCTGTCGCCCACGTCAAAAACAGCGCTAGTGATTGAGGAAACGGCGGCGGCGTTGAAAGAAAAAAGCGTCGATTGCGAGATCGTGGATTTGCGGGATTTGAAAATGGAATTTTGCGACGGCAGACCGCTGAAGGAATACAACCAAGACGTCCAGGACGCGTATAAAAAAATGGAGGCCGCCGACGCCTATGTGTTTGGCATGCCTGTCTATTGTTACTCCGTCTCGGGCGCGCTGAAAAATTTTATCGACATTGTCTCCGGCGCCATGGAAACCAAACCCAAGTATGCCGGCATACTATGCAACATGGGTGGGGTATCCTCCTTCATGGCGTGCGCCGACCTGGTAAAAATCCTGTCCTTCGAGTCGCACGTGCTCGCCGTGCAACCCATCCCGCACTCAAACGCCGACGACTTTGCAGACGGCCAACTTGCAAGCGACAAGGTCCGCGCCAAAATCCGCCAAATGGTCGAAGCTCTTCTGAGGGTTTTACCTTAATTTACAGAAAAGATGAAAGCTCGATTCTGCGAGGTCAACGAGGACCCAGGCCAGAGTGTTTGAATATCTGGCTCATGGCGTCGAGGAAGTTGGCGTTTTCTTTCGTCGTTTTTTCAGCGACGTCCTTGTCCCGGTCGAAGATGTTCAGCTTGATCATCGGCGGCTTTTCCAGCAAGTTCGACAAAGCCTCGGCGGAATCAGCTGGCGGGTGGCAGGTCTGGTTCTGGCAAACCCAGGCTGCGGGTTCCCCCTGGGGCGCGGATTTCCCCTCGGCCAGGGGCAAAAGTTTTTTCGCCGCTTCGCCGTCGGCGTGGATCAATAATTTTTCCGGACGCAAATCCTCTTGCGCCGCCTGAACCATTTTTTCAAATTCCGGATGATCCTTGGGTCCGGCAAGAACCATTTCCGCCGGCGGTTTCGACAAATAATCCAACGCGCACAGCGCTCCGTTGTGCGAGGCGGGCCGGCTTTCCATGCTTCCCCGAAAGGCCGCAACCGTCGCTTCCGCTTTTTCCAGATAACTTTTCTCGCCGGTCAAACGCCCCAGCGTCGTCAACGCCTGCGCGGCAACGCCGTTGGCGGAAGGCACGGCCTCGTCGTTTGAAATTTTTGGGCGGTGAATCAACTTTTCGTATCGCTCGCCCGTCATGAAAAATCCGCCGCCGTCCTCGTCCCAAAATTCGGCGATCATCCGGTCCGCGACGTCCCGCGCCCGCTCAACCCAAACCAAATCGAACGACGCTTCATAAAGATTCAAAAATGCCTCCATCGTCCATGCATAGTCTTCCAGAAACGCCGGGATTTTTGCTTGCCCGTCTTTATAGACACGCAACAGTCCCGACTCGGCCCACATATTTTTCCACACAAACTCCCCGGCCTTTCGAGCGCTTTCCAGCAAGTTTTGATCTCTCAGCGTCGAATACCCTTTGGCAAAAGCTCCGATCATCATTCCATTCCAACCGGCAAGGATTTTAGTATCCGTATCCGGTTTGCGCCGTTTTTCGCGGGCTTCAAACAGCGCCTTGCGACCTGCATTGACGATGTGGTTGATTTCGAAAATAGGAATGTTCTCGGCTTTGGAAATGGTTTCCATATCCTCTTTAATATGAAGCACGTTTTTCCGGTCGAAGTTTCCGGGAGCGGACATGCCAAAATGCCGGGCGATCACTTTTGCGTTTCGAGGTCCCAAAAGGTCCAGGACTTCTTTCAATTCCCACAGAAAAAAGTTTCCTTCACCGCCCTCCGTGTCCGCGTCCTGACTCGAATAAAACCCGCCCTCCGGTGAAGTCATCTCCCGCAGGACATATTCAAAAATACGTTTCACAACGTCCTTGTGAAAATCCTGTTTGGTGGCCTGAAAGGCTTCCAGATACAACCGGGCCAGGAGAGCGTTGTCGTAAAGCATCTTTTCAAAATGCGGAACCTTCCAGAATCGGTCGGTGGAGTATCGGTGGAATCCGCCGCCCAACTGATCGAACATGCCGCCCTCGCCCATTTTGGTCAAACTGCGGTCGGCCATCAACAGCGATTCCTGGGAACCGCCTCGCAACCAATGCCGCAGTAGAAGGGAGTAGATCATGGGTTCGGGAAATTTGGTGCCTGCGCCAAAGCCGCCATGCTCTTCGTCGTATTTTTCGGTCATGATATGGACGGAGTCGTCCATGAGTTCTTTCGCCGAACCGAGGTTCGAATGAGAGGCGGCGGGGGTCCCTCCGCCGTCGACCAAACGTTGCAGGACCTGATCGACCCGCGACTTCAATTTGCCTTTATCCTGGAGGTATAAATCGCGCGCCTGTTGCAGAATCTGCGGAAAACCCGGACGGTTGAATTTAGGCGTGGGCGGGAAATAAGTGCCTCCGAAATAAGGTTCCTGGGCGGGAGTCAGAAACAGGCTCATTGGCCACCCTCCGTGACCGATCATGGAAACCAGAGCCTTCATGTAAATGGTATCAATATCCGGGCGTTCCTCCCGGTCCACTTTAATATTCACGAACCACTGGTTCATCAATTGGGCCGTGGCCGAGTCTTCAAAAGATTCGTGGGCCATGACGTGGCACCAGTGGCAGGAGGAATATCCGATGCTTAAAAAGATCGGTTTGTTTTCGTCCCTGGCTTTTTGCAGAGCCTCTTCGCCCCAGGGATACCACTCGACGGGATTGTCCGCGTGTTGCAAAAGGTAGGGACTGGTTTCCCCGGTCAAACTATTTTTGGATTTTGGCACACTCACCATTTCGGCTCCCGATTTTTTATGTATAAAGGCATGCGTCTAGCATACTCATCTCGTACGCAAACGGAAATAAAAAAGCGGGTCCGATGGCAAACCATCGAACCCGCTTTTTGAATCTGACAAAGATTAAAACTAACTGCTATTTTTTTACCTGGCCTTCGCGAAACTGGTGGTAAAAGTCTCGCATGCTTTCATATTCGTCCAGAGCGCTTTCATCAAGCTCTTTCTTATCGTCCAGGAGAAGGGAGGCCTCGTTTAATTTTTCAAACGTGTTCATTCCCGTACCCACCGCAAAACCCGGGGCCAGAAAAATCGTGGGACTCAAAAACGAGTCCACCACCTTGCCCGCAACGTCCCGCGCATGGGAGGGTCCGATCAAAGGTAAAACCAGATAAGGTCCCGTCGGCACTCCGTGATAGCCCAGAGTCTGCCCGAAATCTTCGCTGACCGATTCTATTTCATAATGCTTGGCAACGTCGAAAAGACCCGCCAAACCGACGGTAGAGTTAATCACCAAGCGGCCTAACACTCTAGCGGATTTATCCAGGTTGCCTTGCGCCAGACTGCTCACAAACCGCGCCGGCGCCATGGCGTTCCTGAACATGTTGCGGACCGACACCCGAATTTTCTCATGAACGATCTTTTTATAAACGTTCGCCACGGGGTCAATGAAGTTGTCGTATATACCGTCGTTCACGCGATGCATGAACCGGTTGTAACCCACCAGGGGATCCCTCAATTCAGGCAAAGGATCTTCCGCAAAAGGGTCTTCCAGTTCCTCGAAAGAGCCTTCGCTTGACGGCGCTTCGGTCGTTTCGCTTTCCTCAAAAACGGGCATTTTCTTTTCGAGCGTAAAATTGAATTTATTCGAGGAATCCTGCGACACAGATGAATCTGAACTTTCGTCGGCAGGGAGATGGAAACCCTGTCCGCGAAACGCCAGGAGAACCTTCTCCGTATTTTGGGACGCAATCGATTCTGAACCCGGCAAGCCGGTATAAGTTTTAGCAATTATGGGAGCGGGCAAAAGGATCATGGAAAACATGATCAGCGCGATCACCCATTTCGGATGATAACCAGCAGGTGGGATCTTCACTTAACTTTCCTCCATGGATTTATGAGGGGGTGGGAACCATTTAACAACCAATTAATTGGCGATATATTAACAAATTTCAAAAAATTTTGCATCACCAAATAAGTCTTTTAACTACAAACAGTTACAGAGAAATTCGAGATTCCCCGAAGACCGGAATTCACTCAGGGGCGGCTATTCGGGATCGGGTTCCGGCATGGCGTCGCGCAACCTGCTCAAGGAATTCCCCTGAATTTCGATTTTATTCCTCCTGGCCCGGGCCACCGTCTTCCATGCCCGTTGATATTCTCCGGAAAGGTAAAGGACGTCCACGAGGTTTCCATAGGCGGCTTCATTGAACTTGTTTAAAGCAACCGCTTCCTCCAGCTTTAACGTCGCTTCCGGATATTGTCTCAATTGGCTCAGGGACGCTCCCCAATAGGCCAGAGCGTTGCTGTTCAAGGGATCGATTTTAACCGCCGCCGCGTATTTTGGAAGCGCTTCTTCATACCGTCCCAGCATGGCCAGGGTCAGTCCCCAGTAAATAAGGTTCTGCGTTTTGCCGGGTTCCAGTTCGGACGACTTTAAAAAATATTCCAGAGCTTCGCTTTTTTGTCCTTTTTTAACTGCGACAATTCCCAGCCAGGTGTAAGCCTCGGCGCTGTCCGGAAATTCCTGCAACACTTTTTTGGCTTCCGCCTCGGCTTCCTCGTATTTCCCCAGAGAACTCAGCTCGGCCAGGGGTTTCAGGTTTTCATTGGAGGCAATCTTTTTACTCAGAACCTTTTGGGCCTGTTTCTTTTCCTCCTTATCCCTTTGCCGCATTTCAGATTTCTTTGCATCAGCGAACAGCATTTGATCCTTGACGGCAACGTAGGCGAAACCCATAAAGATAATGAAGCAACAGACGATCCAGACAATTTTAAATTTACGAGGCATGATTAGTTTTATTATTCGTTAATTATTGGAAAGGGCATTTGAAAGCGAGAGTATACAGTCCGTCCGCGGATTGTACAAAATTAATGAGTCCTAATCCTAACATCCGGCCACGATCAATTTTTAGAGGCGCCTCAAGGTTTTTTGCGCCTGGGAAATCATTTTATCGTCCACGCTGTCTTTCCGCTTTGCCAGTTGAAGAAAACGCTCCAGATGTTTTTTAGCCTTGCCGGGCCGGGTTTTGCGAAGATGCAATCCAAAATAATAATGCGCCTCTGCGTAATCCGGGTCCTCATTCAAAGCCCGGTCGAAGTATTCCGTCGCTTGGCGCGGACTCTTTTGAAAAGAATGCGCCAGCCCAAGGTGCAACCAGACGGTCTTGTCTCCGGCGTACCATTCCAAAACCGGCTCAAGAAGTTTGATGGCTTTGCCGGATTGCCCGCTGGCGATTAAAAGCTTGGACAGGTTAAGGTGACCAAAAATATAATACGGGTTGATCTCAATGGTTTTTCGATAAACGGTCTCCGCACGACCCGGAAAATCCAGCGAGGACAACAGGTTTCCCAGGTTCGTCAACGTCAAAACGTGACGAGGATTCAGCTGTAGAATTTCCTCATAATTCTTTAACGCCAGATTGGCGGCTCCCTTTTGAAAATGCTCCAAGGCCCGGTCCAGCAGGCCCTCAATTCTTGCGACCCGCTTTATCTCCCCGATCTGGCTTTCCGAACGCGGGATATTCCGCAAAGCGGTCATAGCCGCTTCGCGTTCCGCTCCCTTTAGATCTGAAAAATCCATCAGGGCCGGGTCGGTCTTCACATAAGGGTCCATCTGGCGAACCAAGACGTCCCTTTCATCCTTATAAATATATTCGGGCGCGTTAAACTCCAACAGCGAATTATCATCGGTATGAATCGGGGCGTCGCCCGCAAACTTTTCCAGAGCGCGGCGGTCCATGACCATCAGGCTCATCAAATCGCGGGGAGTTTTTACGCCGATACCGGCCAGATCCTTTCCCGTTAATTTGCCCTGCAGAGCCGCCTGCAGGGTTTTATGGGACAGGGAATAGCGCTCGCCGGAACCGATCAACAAATAGTCGTCTCCCACAATGGATTCCCACATGGAAACGGCGGGGAAAACCGAATTAAACGTTTTGATGATCGACTTAAAATCATCCGGCGACATATTGGTATGAACCCAAATACAAATCACGCCTTTGGGATTCAATTTGCTTTTTACAATCTCGAAAAAATCGCGGGTGAACAGCGCGCCCACTCCGGATATCCAGGGGTTGGACGGTTCGGAAACGATCACATCGTAAGTCTTGTCCGTCAATGCCAGAAAATTGCGCCCATCCTCGAGGCGAACGCGAACTCTGGGATCGTCGAGCGAATGATGATTGAAAGGCGAAAAAAACTGCGAGCCTTCGATCACGGCGGGCGAAATTTCCACAAGGTCAATTGACTTCACCGGAAATTGTTCCACCGCTCCCAGGGTAACCCCGCTCCCTTGGCCGACCACGGCGACGGTTTTCGGTTTGGGATGGAGCAAAAGCGGCAAGTAGCCGGACAACAATTGCGTCCGCATATCCAGCGCCAGCGAGGCGTCCGTTTTGCCGTTGACCCGCAAAAAAATATTTCCAGAGTTGGCCAACTCTGTGGTCACAGTGGTGTGAATCCCTTCTTTATAATAAAGAATCTTATTTCTTTGTTGAACCGCCTCTTCCAGTTCTTCAATCCGGTAAGGCATGAAGGAACCGCTGGAAATGATCGCCTTGTCCCATTTTGGAATCGCATTTCCGGCCCACACAACCAGAAACAATATAGCGGGCAAGACGTAATATTTCGCCGCAGCGAGAACGCTTTTGGAAAAAGCGAGCAGAACGATCCCCAAAACAACGTTCAAAAGAACGGCGCATAAAATGGCGTCCTGCACCCCTACCAATGGAATGAAAATAAAACCGCCCAAAAAAGAACCCAGAATGGCGCCGACCGTGTTGGAAGCGTATACGCGCCCGACCTGGCCGCCCAGATCCTCTAGTTTCCGGGCGACGATTTTAATCGCCAGGGGAAACTGCGCTCCCATCAAAAAAGTGGGGAGCAAAAGGAAAGCCAGGATGGCAAGAAAATTGGATCCCTGCGCCACGGAAAATTCCTGTCCCCAGTTCTGATATACCCAGCGGTTAAAAAAGGGAATCTTTTCAAAAAAAGGCAATCCCGCCAACGCAAAAAAACCGATACCCAATTGCGTCAAGCCAAACGTTTTTACAGGATCACCAAACCAGCGGCCTTTTCTGGCAAGAAACGACGTGCCCAGCGCCAGACCAAGAATAAACGTCGCAAGTATTAAACTAAAGGCGTACACCGACGAACCCAGCAGAAGCGAGAAAATACGGGTCCAGGCCAGTTGATAGACCATGGCGGTGGCGCCGGACAAGCCGAAGCAGATCAACGTCACAGCTACAATATTGGGAGAGGAAGTGAAACTTTCGTCCGGCTGGTTCCGGGCAACGTCCTCGGACTGTTCGACAAGCGAAGGGGGTTTGTTGAGAAAAATAAAAATCGCCAGAGCGATGGACAAATTGGTCCCCGCCGCTAAATACAAGGCTCCGTGGACGCCGAAATGCCGCATCAAAAGGTAGGCGGCGGCCAGGGCGCCCGTCATTGCGCCAAAGGTATTGACCGCGTAGAGCGTCCCGACGTCTTTTCCGATGAACCTTTCGTCGCGGGCCAGAAATTTCCCCAGCGTCGGCAAGGTGGCGCCCATCAGGGTCGTGGGAAGGATTAAAATCGCGGCGCAAACGGCGAAGCGCAACAGGCTGGCTTCGAAATACCTTTCGGAAAAGTTCTGGTGGATCCACTGGAACAGCGGGAAGGCGCCGTCGATTAAAAAGGGAATCGCCAGACAATAAACGCCAAGGGCGGCTTCCAGGATCGCGTAAACCCTCAACGGATTTTTTACCCGATCGATCATTTTCCCGCCCCAATAGCTTCCCAGGGCCAGTCCGCCCATGAACGCAGTGAGGACGGTGGCAATGGAAAAATGCGTATTGCCCATGACCAGAGCGAGCAGACGGGTCCACACCACCTCGTAAACAATTCCGGCGGCTCCGGACAGAAAGAAAAAACCAAAAACCAAAGCTGTGAATCGGGAGTTATTCAATTGAAGGGAGGACTCGTCCAGGGGTCGGGACTCATTTATTGGCTTCCTGAAAATCTTTTTCGGAGATTCCGCAGCGGAACCCCAGGACGCTGTCTTTTCTTCCAGGCGACGCGGCAAAACGCTTAGCGGCGCGAACGTCGGCGCTTCTCGAATCCCATGATCCCCCGCGAAAAACGTGGTTCCTTTCTTTCTCGGCGCCTGTGGGATTCATCATCGGAGCGCTCTCATAATAATACTGGTTGTACATATCGTTGACCCACTCGGAAACGTTCCCCCCCATGTCGTAGACGCCATAGACGCTACGCCCCATGGGGAAACTCCCAACGGGCGCGAAATATTCAAATCCGTCCGCCTTGCCGGCCAGATTGAGGCGTTTGGAAGCCATTTCATTTCCCCAGGGATAGATCAACCCATGAGTGCCGCGGGCGGCCTTTTCCCATTCCGCCTCTGTCGGCAGGCGCTTGCCCGCCCACTGGCAAAAATTGGTCGCGTCATACCAGGAAACTCCCACCACGGGGTATTGCGAAACTTTCATCAATTCATGGTCGCCCTCAAAAAAGGGAACCGACGGTTCGACGTACTTCGCCGCCCTTCTATACTTATTATAAACCTCAACATTGACCTCGTATTTATCAATGAAATAGGCGTCCAGAAATATTTCCTGCTGCGGCTTTTCATCGAACCCTCCGCTCAGCGACCCGCGCGTGAAGACGCCTTCGGGAATCAATATCATTTCCCGTCCGTCCGCTCCCATCGCGGATTGATAGATACTAAAATCCCGATTGTCCTCGAGAGTGATCTCATTATCCTTTTTGGCCATGCTTCTGACCTTGGCGTCGTAATCGATGGATTTTTTTATTTCCCAGACGATGACCAGGAAAAAAGCGATGGCAATGGCAAAACACGAGATAATACCTATCATTAACTGCTTGTCGGTTTTCATAATTTTAGTGAACGCCGTGAAAAATTGTTTTTAAAATTTAGAAATCCAATTATAGTTAAACGGCCCGGCTAAGCAATCGAATTAATTTGAAGGGCCGCTATGGACTTGATTGAAATCAAAGACGCCGCCCTGCCCTGCCTGAAACAAGCGGAACCGGAAATTTTTAAAAAGGTCGCCCTATGGACTTGATTGAAATCAAAGACGCCGCCCTGTCTTGCCTGAAACCGGCAGAATCGGAAATTTTAAAATGGTTCCGGGCGGAATTTACCGTTGAAACGAAACCGGACCAAAGCCCCGTCACCATCGCGGACAAAAACGCCGAAGAAATCTTGCGAAAAAAACTTTCCGGAAAGTTTCCCGGTTTCGGAATCATCGGAGAGGAATTTGGCAATGAAAACGCCAGCGCGGAATGGACCTGGACGATCGACCCCATAGACGGCACCCGATCTTTCATTCGCGGTATTCCCCTATTTTCCACACTGCTTTCCCTGCTCCACAAGGGAGAGCCGGTGGTGGGAATCGTTTCATTTCCGGCTCTGAACGAACGAATCTGGGCGGTAAAAAACAAGGGGGCGTTTTGCGGGTCGCAAAAACTCAGCGTTTCAAAAAACGAAAAACTCGACCGCGCTGTAGTGGCGACGGGCGACCGTTATTGTTTCAAGATGGAAAACTGCCTGCGACTGTTCAATCAATTGAACCAAAAAGCGGCCTTGGTCCGAACATATCCCGACGCTTTCGGTCATTACATGGCGATACGCGGAGCCGTGGACGTTATGGTGGACCCCCTAGCTTATATTTGGGATTACGCGCCGTGTAAAATTCTGGCGCTGGAGGCGGGAGGCGCTTTTGAAAATTTCTCAGGGAATAAAGGCAGTTTGACCCAGGGGACGGCGCTAACGGGGAATCCTCAACTGATAAAACAGATCCGCGCTCTGCACAAAAAACTTAAAAACGCCGGAACGCCGCGCTAAAGCTCTTGTCGGCCCGCAAACCCGGAGTCGATATCGTGCCAGAAACGGATTTCCTTTTCGGGAAATTTCCAGCAAAGAAAAACTTCCTTGCCGTCCCGCAAGTTTGGAAAATCCGCCAGGCCCGCATCCAGTCCCTTGATGATGATTCCTTGTTCCTCCAGTTTTCGGGTGAGACTCGTCAGTTTGAACGCATGGTTGAGATATTCGCCTCCCTGCGAACTGCCGCCGTTGAACTTGGCGTTTTTTTGCGCCTGCTGGACGTCGGGAAAATCATGATTAAGGGAATGGGCGAGATCCTGAATTTTTGGAAACGCTTCGAGCAACTCCGGAACCAGCGCGTTGGCTTCCTTCAGAGTAAAAAACTTATCAAATTGCATTTAATAACTTTCTAAAAATCGGTTAAAAAAATGAGAGATCGGGCTAACCCATTATAAAAAAGACCTGTTAAAATCCCAACAAAATAAGCTAAACAATTGAAAATATTTAATAAAAACGCAAAAATTTTAGCGAAACGCGTCCTATCCCTTGAAATCATTGAATAAACTGTAAAGGGATCTGGGAGCCCGGTTTATTATTGGTTTAAAAAAACCGGGGAATCATGTTTTTTTATTGACAAAAGGCCCATAAGATTATAAATTCTGGCATCCAAGGAATGCCTTTAATTCCTGAGTGAATTTTTAATATAAGGTAGCGTTTCAAAAAGAGGAAGAGGTAAAAGTTATTACCGCAAATTTCAAGGTGTTTAATATCGTAACTTTAAATTTGCGAACCTTAATTTTAACGGGGAGGCATGAAATGAAAAAGTCTGTTTTTGTTTTTGCAATTTTAGCCGTATTGTCCTTCGGCTCCCAAGCTGTAGCCGACGAGTTGGTGCCTGGACAGAAAACTTGGGTAGACCAAAGCGTAATGGGCGTTGGGCAATCCGTACTAGAAAGAGGCGCCTCTGCTCGAGCGGCCACTAACATTGTTAACTCCAAGTCACGTGCCAACCTTAGAATCAATCCCAGCACGGGCGTTGACGCTTACACCCAATTTGGCTCTTCCCAGACCGAGCAAAGCTGGAAAGCACAGCGCACGGTTGAAGAAGCCTCAGTGCGTGGTTTGGTTGTCGGCGACTGTCAAGGCGATAATTCCGACGAGGCTTATCGTCGTCAAATGGGCCAAAACCGCGCTGGTTACACCAAAGAGCCGTTGGTCAGCAACGCCGATTGTGGCGCTAATCATCCGACCTACAAATAATCTGGGCGGTTGATATTCCCAGGGAGTTTCACTTCTGGGCTTAGATCAAGTTTTCAAAAGGGCCGGTAGATTTTTCTACCGGCCTTTTTTCTTTCCTCCCTCCCGCGGCCTGTTCTATGGTCAGAAGAAAAATTTCCCTCAGGCAATACCCCAATTTAAGCGTCACCGTTCCCAACCCGGTCAATTTAAAAAAACTTCCCAAGGGAAAAACGTTTCAAATCAATCATCCCAAATTTGTCCTGCAGTTTTTTTTTAACGGGCGGGACGTCTACGGAGTGATTTTTAAACGCGACCGAATGCATCCCATCAGAATGCGCTGGTGTTTTTTCCGTTCCTGCGAAGAAAGCACGTTTGACTATAAAGTAACCATTGCGGAAAAACTCCAGTCTCCGTTTGAGGGAAACTTTTTCAGAATCGATTTCCCCCGCCATGTCCGCTACGAATTCCAGGGTCTGGATTTTTCCGACAAGTAATGAGTCCTACCCCCTAATCTTCGCGCTTTAAAAGCAAGTGGAATTTGGATATCATCCAGGTACTGCATAACCTTGACCTATACGAGGCAACTCATGTCTGACGAAAGATTTACGGACAATGGAAACGAAACCGTTACCGACGCCCAAACCGGCTTGACCTGGTCCAAAGCCGACTCGCGACAAATGACCAAACGCTGGATGCATCTTGAAAAAGGTCAACATTTTGTCGAAGAAAAAAATGCGGAAAAATTTGGGGATTACGACGATTGGCGGGTTCCCAGTCTAGAAGATATGAAAACTATTTTCGACAAAGGTTTCCGCAATCGCGATTTCGGCAGGAACGAAATTCATATTCCTTCGGTATTTGAGGAGGGCGGCGCGGATTGCTCTTGGACGGACACGGTGAACGGCGACCGTGCCATGATGTTCAGCTTGGTAAAAGGCCGCTCCAGCTGGATCAACAAACTCGGCGACGGCCCATTCGCGATTCGCCTGGTGAGAGGCACCCGGCAAAAATAATTTTTATGAGGAGCGTTTACGCCCCGTTTCATGCCCTGGTCTGGGAAATGGTCCACACCCCGACGCCGATCAAAAATAAACCAAATGTCCATTTGAATCCCGCGTCGGGAACGTGTTTCAAAATGAGCGGTCCCGCCTGCGCACCGATCACCCCGCCCAGGCCTAAAAGAACGCCGGTTTTGACGTCCAGGTTGCCCTCGCGATAATGCGCGACCAGCGATGAAACGGCGACGATCAGGATATAAATAAAGGACGTCCCCACCGCCAGCCGGGCTTCTTTTCCCATCGCCAATAAAAATGGCACGACCAAAAAGCCTCCACCCAGGCCGGTTCCCGAGGCCAGGATTCCGACCAATAATCCTACAAGAACCAAAGCAATCAATTTAATCGCCTCCTTCCACGTATTTTTTCTCAAGCGCGTCGACCACCGCCACGCCAATGGAGTCGCCCCACACATTCATCATCGTCCGGCAACGGTCCAGAAACCAGTCGATAGACAGCAACATGCCGATACCTTCCAGCGGCAAGCCCACTGATTGCAAAACCACAATCATGGTCACCAATCCCGCTTCGGGGATTCCGGCGGCCCCGATGGCGGCCAGGGTTGCGGTCACAAAAATAATCGCCTGCCCGGTAAATCCAAGCTCGATTCCCGCCACCTGGGCGATGAAAATGGCGGCTACCGCTTCATACAGAGCGGTGCCGTTCATGTTGACGGTGGCTCCCAACGGCAAAACGAACAGGCAGGATTTCCTGGGAATGTTGTTGTTGAATTCCGCGCACTCGATAGTGACGGGCAAAGTGGCGGAACTGCTGGACGTGGAAAAAGCCGTCGTCAAGGCGGGAGCGACGTTTTTAAGATATTCCAGGGGATTTCGCCGGGTAAAATAATACAAGATTGCGGGCATGACAACGACGGCATGAATCAGCAATGCGACAATCACCGCCACAGCGTATTTGCCGATTTTATAAAGCTCGGCGAAAAACATATCACCGCCGCCCGCCGCCCCTAGTTTGGAGGCGATCAGGGCGAACACCCCCAGCGGCGCAACGTATAAAACCAGCTCGACGATTTTCATAATCGCCTCGTTCAAGGTATCGAAAAGCTCGATCATCCGTTTGCCCTTTTCGCCCATCGTGGTGAGCACGGCGCCAAAAACCAGAGCAAAGATAATGATGGGCAGGATATCCATGTTCGCCATGGATTGAATCAGGTTGGGCGAAACAAAACTTTTAAAAATGTCGGTGATACCCGCTTCATGGCGGTCGCCCGCCGCTTGCGAAAACTCCCCCGTCATCTCAAGTCCCACGCCGGGTTGGATCAAATTGACCAATACCAGGCCCACCACTACCGCCACGCCGGTAGTGGCTCCAAAATACAACAGGGTAATCAACCCCGTTTTTCCTACCTTGCGGATATCGCCCAATCCAGAAATACCGACGATCATCGACGAAAAAACCAAAGGAATGACGAGCATTTTCAGGGCGTTCAAAAACATTTCCCCGATCCAGCCCACCGCTTCCATTTGCCGGCCAAACATCCAGCCGCAATAACCGCCGAGGACAATCCCCGCCAGCATCAGATATAAAAGAATATTTTTATTTTTCATTGATCCGTTCGCTTTCGATCTCCCGCGAAGCCGGGAAGCCTCGCGCGGTTTTCAACTATTTTTTTACAAATTTGATATATTACTATTATGAAAAAGCGATCAAAAAGTTCCGCTTTAAAAATTCGTTCCGGAGGGTCTCATGTCTAAAACCGCAAAGTTGATTTTCGAAGGCAAGACCTACGAGCTCCCGGTTATCGAAGGGACCCGCAAAGAAAAAGCCCTGGACATTTCCGGCTTGCGCGCAAAAACCGGGTTGGTCACATTTGACCCGGGATACGTTAGCACAGGAAGTTGCAAAAGCTCCATCACCTTTTTAGACGGTGAAAAAGGCGTTCTTCTGTACCGCGGAATCCCTATCGATACCCTGGCGGAAAAAAGCAATTTCATTGAAACTGCGTATCTGTTGATCTACGGCCATTTGCCCAACCAGAAAGAGATGGATTATTTTTCCTACCACGTCACCCACCATTCCATGTTGCACGAGTCCATCAAGAATTTTTACGACGGTTTTCCTCACAACCCGCATCCCATGGCGGTGTGTAGCGCGGTTGTGGGAGCGTTGGGCACGTTTTACCAGGATCAGTTGAATATTCAAGACGAGCGCGAAATCGAAATTTCCATTCATCGGCTGATTGCAAAGCTGCCCACCATCGCGGCGTACAG
>JAJDBB010000067.1 GCA_029261555.1 Nitrospinaceae bacterium
AGCGTTTCTGCATTGCGAGACCGGCAACAACGGCGAATTGTTATTTTTTAAACTGGCCGATATTTTAAAAGAAAGCGAACGTTCCTTTCCTCTGCTTTTGGCCTCGCCTTGGATCCGCAGTTTTATCGTCCTGCTGATCCTTTTTAGTTTCGGATTCGGCGCCATCTACTCCCCATATTCCCTCCTGCTTTCCGCAGTATTTATCGTGGTGTACACCTTCGGTCAATACAAGTTGGAAGAGGCCAGTCCGCAAATCAACCTGCGCAAAAACTAATCTCCTTTTATTAGAGTTTTCTCTCCCCTTTTCCGGGGATGTTTGCGTGTTGGTTCCTTTAAAATCCCGCCAATTGAAGGTCTAATTAATAGAGGACTGATAATGAACCTTCATTAAAATAAATATCGCCGCCGTTGGGATGATGCGAGCGAACTGGTTTTTGTTCGAGGGCGGAAAGGAAGAGTGGGAGCGTTACAAACAATGGCAATGGCGTCACCACTAGCCGTGGGGGCAGATGCTTCTCGGCGAGATCCATTTCATTTTTGGATACTAAAAGGCGGTTTACACTCGCTCCGTTTATCAGCGTTAGAGCAACCTGCGGCTGGGCGTCGCCGCCTTCCTCGTCATCAAATACTTGCCGCTTTAAAGAGTTCTAAAATTTAAGATACTTCATGTTGCCTTTGACCCATGCGGAATAGACGGAAACACCTTGGGTTTGAGTCAGAAAAAATAATTTATTTAGACTCGTATTAACTCCATACAAATTTATGAATGCTTGATAATCGTCAAACCATTCATTTTCTTGGCTAAAGGAATGAACCAGCATGATGGCGTATTTGGCATTGAATCGTTTCGCCTCAATGATTGCGGACGCTGTGCGGTGCAGGAGCTGGTATCGGATATTGTTGGGAATCGTCTTCAAGCCCAATTGATCTACTATGTAGGCTAAACGTTCTTGCTTTCCTTTTGAAGCGTCCTGCATCCAGTCCTCCAGGATTTGCCCGAAAGGTTCAGATACTTTCCCTTCTACCATTATTGATGCCAAGTTACTTTCAGCTTTTGCCAAAACAAATATGTCATTTTGGGATGGACGGGAACCCCCTGGTAAAGGGACCTCATATTCAGGAACAGCCAAGATAGCCTCAATATTCCTGAATTCGTCTAAACCAGAACTCTTGAAAATTTCTTTAATCTCTACAGGAAATCCCTCGGCAACTTCCCAACAATGAGCAAGTGTTTTAGCCGAGTAACCGGTTTTCCATTGCCTGTCTGGTTCCGCTAAAAAACCTTTCCAGTCATTCGGTCCTTTGGTTGGAATAAAAATGTTGAAGGATTTATTTTGCATTTTAATTATTAAAGGGAGGAAACGATAGGACGGTTGGCGAATAAAGAAAAAATATTAATCGCTAACTAATGGGTCCAACGTCACGCTGGCCGGCGCTTGCCTAGTTAGGGCCCTGGTAAATCGCCGCCGTCGACGGGGCCGGATTTGGTGTTGATCAACAGTTTGTTGATCGCGTCGATGTAGGCCGACGCGCTGGCTTCCACGGTATTCACTCCCATTCCCTTGCCCAGCACTTCCCGGGTATCGCTGAGGACGCGGACGGTGACTTCCCCCTGCGCGTCGTGTCCCCGGGTTTTGGCGATCACCTGGTAATCCATGAGCTTGCAGGTCAGCCCGGTGATCTTGTCTATTGCGTTGTAGATGGAATCGACGGGACCGTCCCCTTCGGCGCTGGCGCTGTGGGTTTTGCCGTCGCGGCTTTCAAGTTCCACCGTAGCCGTCGGCGTCGCGCCTGTTTCAAATTCCGATTTCACTTTTTTGAGCGCGTAGATGTTCGACGCGTCGTCGTGAAGAACGATTTGCTGGACCAGCGCCATCAGGTCTTCGTCGAAAATTTCCTTTTTCTCGTCGGCCAGGTTTTTGAATCCAACGAATACTTTGTTGAGTTCTTCTTCATTGACGTCGAATCCCATGGCCTTGATTTTTTGTCCGAGCGCGTTTCTGCCGGAATGTTTACCGAGTACCAGTTCGGATTGGTTCAACCCGACGTCCTGCGGATCCATGATCTCGTAAGTTTTTTTGTTTTTGAGGAATCCGTCCTGATGCACGCCGGATTCGTGGGCAAAGGCGTTCTTGCCGACGACGGCCTTGTTGCGCTGAATCAGAAATCCCGTGAGACTGCTCACCAGACGGCTGGTGGGAACGATCTGCCTGGTATCGATACCCGTGTCGATCCCGCCGAAAAAGTCCCTGCGGGTTTTGAGCGCCATGACGATCTCTTCCATCGCCGCGTTGCCCGCGCGTTCGCCGATGCCGTTGATGGTGCATTCCACCTGCCGCGCTCCCGCCTTTACTGCGGCGAGCGAGTTGGCCACGGCCATTCCCAGATCGTTGTGGCAATGCACGCTGATGACGGCTTTATCGATATTGGAGACGTTTTCTTTCAAAGTCCGGATGAGTCCGGTGAACTCTTCGGGCACGGTATAACCCACGGTATCTGGGATGTTGACCGTGGTGGCTCCGGCGTCGATCACCGCCTCCACCACCTCTATCAGGTAGTCCCGCTCTGTGCGTGAGGCGTCTTCCGGCGAGAACTCGATATTGTCGCAAAACTTTTTCCCGAAGGCCACGGCGTCGCAGGCCATCTTGACAATTTCCGCCTTGCTTCTCTGGAGCTTTTTGTCGCGGTGGACCTTGGACGTGGAGAGAAAGATATGGATCCTGGGCGACTCGGCTTTTTCCAGGGCGCGGGCGCAGGCTTCGACGTCTTTTTCCAGGGCGCGGCCCAGCGCCGCCACGGTCACTCCCTTTATTTCGTTGGCGATTTGTTTCACCGATTCGAAATCGCCTGGCGAGGCAACCGGAAAACCCGCCTCGATCACGTCCACGCCCAAGAGGGACAACTGCCGCGCGACTTCCAGCTTCTCCCGAAGGTTCATGCTGGCGCCGGGGCATTGTTCGCCGTCCCTGAGTGTCGTGTCGAAGATGATGAGGTTTTCTGATTGCATGATTATTTTGAACTCCTATTTCGAAACTTTAAAAAGCTCCCTTAAAAAATATTAGTTTTCGCCGGGTCAGTCGATCGCGGCGGAGATTTTGAATCCAGCCTTTTCGATTTGTTGAACCAGCGCCTGGGTGTCGCACAACTCCACCCGGAAAAAATAGACCCGCTTTTTTTTATCTTTGGGGTGGGGGGTCATTCCCACGCTGATGATGTTGACGTTGTTTTTTTGAAAGATGTTGGAAACAGCGTCGAAGTTTTTAGGGTTTTTGTCCATAATTACGTCGATGCGAGAACTTGAATTCAGAATGCCCATCATGTCGATAAACAGTCCGAGGATGTCCAGAATGGAAACGATCCCCACCAGCTTGTTTCGCTTAATGACGGGTAGGGCGCCGATTTTGTTTTTGTAAATCAACAGCGCGGCGTCTTCGATATGTGTTTCCGGCGTCACGACCAGGGGATTGGTGGTCATATAATCCCCCACTTTCATTTTTGCGGGGTTCAGGACCCGGACTTTTCCGTCCTTGGTTTTGGCGCCCACAAAAGCTTCGCGGATATCGCTTTCCGTGATGATACCGACCAATTCATCTTTTTCCGTCACGGGCAAATGCCGAATATGCTGACGGCCCATTAAATCCTGAGCCTTTTTCAAGGGGTCGGTTATCTTTATAGTGGTGGGATTCTTCACCATCATTTCACCAACGATCATGGAAACCCTCCCGAAGTTTTATTAATGTTTAATAAATTTATAAAAAATGACTGGGCAATGACTGGGCGTTGCGGGGTTAGAAGGCGCTCGGCCTGTCGAATGAATTCATTTTAACCAAAAATTTCAATAATTTCCGAAAATTCTGACCAAAAGCTAAATTTATTTTGGAATTGGCTTGTTAATTTCTGGAATGTGGTAAAATGTATTACTCCTGTCCTGCCAATTTTGACTACTCAGCGCTAATTCAACGGTATTGCGAGGGAGGCATCCCAAGGCGCAAAATTTATATAAATAAATGATGTAAAAATATATAAAAAATATACCTATAAATGACTCTGATATTTTAAACTATTGAAAGTATAGGGTTTAAATTTTGGTATATATATTGCTATTATGGATAATGGCTTGATTTTTGGCCTGGTAAAACCCTACATGAAATTCTGATTTAAACTCAAGAGTTCCTCTGAAAATTGATCGTGGCCATGAGTAGACCTTTAATGAGGGCTAGCTTGTTGCCAAAAGAGAAAATATTCAATTATTAGCGGGCTCCTTAATATTTTAGGTGCATATGGGATTTTCAAAAATACCAAAAAAACAAGGTCTTTACGACCCTGAGTTTGAGAAAGACAGTTGTGGCGTAGGTTTTGTCGCTAACATGAAAAATCAGCCTTCTCATGAAATTGTCGTTCAGGGTCTTGAAATATTAAAGCGCTTGGAACATCGCGGCGCTTGTGGGAGCGATCCGTTGACCGGAGACGGCGCGGGTATTCTCATCCAAATTCCGCATCGATTTTTCAAGGGGCAATGCTCTAAGTTGGGCTTTGAGCTTCCGGAACCGGGGAAATATGGCACGGGTTTGGTGTTTTTGTCCAGGGACGAGGCTCAGGCCCAGGGCCAAATTAAAATCCTGGAGGAAATCATAAAACAGGAGGGGCAGAACCTCTTGGGTTGGCGCGACGTTCCGGTGGATAATTCAACCATCGGGTCTGGAGCGAGGGAGGTGGAACCGGTTATCCGCCAGGTTTTTATTGGCTCCCACCACGGTACCAAAACCGGCGCGGAGTTTGAACGCAAACTATATTGCATTCGAAAACAAACCGCCACTGCGATCCGCAAAGCCGGGTTGAACCGTTCCAACGAAGAGTTTTATGTCGTCAGTTTGTCCGCCAAGACTTTCATATACAAAGGGCAACTCACGGCGCCGCAACTGGAAATGTATTTTCTGGATATTCAGGACACAGAACTGGATTCCGCTCTGGCCCTGGCGCATTCAAGGTACAGCACGAATACCTTTCCGGCCTGGCATCGCGCCCAGCCGTTTCGTTTTATGGCGCATAATGGAGAAATCAACACCATTCGCGGCAACAAAAACTGGATGCGGGCCAGGGAAGCGCTGTTTGATTCCCCGCTCTATCCCGATATAAAGAAAATCCTTCCCGTAATCGCCGACGGTGGAAGCGACTCCGCCGATTTCGACCAGGCTCTTGAGATGTTGGTGTTGACCGACCGGTCGATTCCCCATTCGGTGATGATGATGATTCCCGAACCCTGGAGCGCGAACAATTTCATGGATCCGGAGAAAAAGGGGTTCTATGAATATCACGCTTCCATAATGGAACCGTGGGACGGTCCCGCCTCCATCGCTTTTACCGACGGCGACGTCATCGGCGCCGTGTTGGACCGCAACGGATTGCGTCCCTCCCGCTATATTGTTACCAAGGACAATCTTGTGGTCATGGCGTCCGAGGTGGGAGTGTTGCCGATTCCGGAATCCCAGATCGTTTCCAAGGGACGTCTGCAACCGGGAAAAATGTTTTTGGTGGATTTGCGCGAAGGACGGATCATTTCCGACAGCGAATTAAAAGCCCAGATATGCACCCAAAGACCTTATGCGAAATGGGTCGAGGAACAACAAGTTAATCTGGAAGATCTTCCTCCCTCGGGAAAGGAATTGTCGCCTAACTTCGACGACTTGTCGACACGTCAAGGTATTTTTGGTTACACGGTCGAGGATCTCAAAATTGTTCTGGCTCCCATGGTTCAAACCGGAATGGAAGCCACGGGGTCCATGGGGAACGACGCCGCTCTGGCCGTGAGGTCCGAAAAGCCGCAACTGCTGTTCAACTACTTCAAGCAACTTTTTGCGCAGGTGACCAATCCGGCCATCGATTCCATTCGCGAAGAAATTATCATGTCCACCGAGTTGCCGCTGGGCAGGGAGCTTAACCTGCTCGAGGAAACTCCCGAGCATTGTAAAAAACTAAAAATTCCGCATCCGGTCCTGTCGCCGGAAGAATTTGAAAAAATTAAAATCCTGGATCTTCCTGACATTAAATCCGCTACCCTTTCGACCTTGGTTCCGGTTTCGCAGGGAGAGGAAGGTTTTAAAAGCGCTATTGACGACCTGTGTAAAAAAGCGTCGGAAGAAATTAAAAAAGGCTCAACGATACTCATTCTTTCGGATCGCGGGGCGGATGAAAAACATGCGCCCATCCCCAGTCTGCTGGCCGTTAGCGCCGTCCATCATCATTTGCTCCGCGTCCAGACAAGAAACCTGGTCGACCTGGTCGCCGAAACCGGCGAAGCTCGGGAGATGATGCATTTTGCTCTTCTGATTGGGTATGGGGCCGGAGCTATTTATCCCTACCTCGCATACGATACTGTGGCGTCTATCGTTAAGGAAGGCGTCTATTTAGAAAAGACGCCTTTGGACCAGGCTATAGAAAACTATATCAAGTCCACGCGCAAGGGATTGTTAAAGATCATCGCAAAAATGGGCATCTCAACATTGCGGAGTTATCGCGGAGCGCAGATTTTTGAAGCCGTTGGCCTTAATGAGGAATTTATTGAAAAATATTTTAAGGGTACCCCGTCCAGAGTGAGCGGCGTCGGGCTTGAAGCCATCGCGCGGGAATCCTTTTTGCGCCATAAGAAGGCCTTTTTGCCCCTGAATTTGAACTCAAATTTGCTGGAACCCGGCGGGCAGTATGCCTGGAGGCGAGGGGAAGAACAGCACATGTATAATCCTTCCAGCATTGCGGCTTTGCAACATTCCGTCAGGAGCGGCGACTACAGTTTGTTTAAGAAGTTTTCCCAGCAAGCGGACGCCGAAGCCACTCGGCAATGTACGCTTCGCGGGTTGTTCAAGATCAAGGAGCAAACCCCCATTCCTATTGAGGAAGTGGAACCGGTTTCCGAAATAGCCAAAAGATTTTGCACCGGCGCCATGTCCATTGGGTCCATATCCCGAGAGACCCATGAAACCCTGGCCATCGCCATGAACCGTCTCGGCGGAAAAAGCAATACCGGCGAGGGCGGAGAGGATGCAGTTCGCTATGTCCCGGACGCCAACGGCGACTCCCGGAACAGTTACATCAAACAGGTGGCCTCCGGAAGGTTTGGCGTTAACAGTTTTTACCTCACCAACGCCAGGGAAATGCAGATCAAGGTTGCCCAGGGCGCCAAGCCGGGCGAAGGCGGGCAATTGCCCGGACACAAGGTATCCGAATACATCGCCAGAATCCGCCATTCCACTCCCGGAGTGGGGTTGATTTCGCCGCCCCCGCATCACGATATTTATTCCATCGAGGATTTACAGCAGTTGATATTCGACCTGCACAACGCCAATCCATCCGCCGGGGTTAGCGTTAAGCTGGTCTCAGAAGCCGGCGTCGGAACTATTGCTGCGGGCGTTTCTAAAGCGCATGCCGACGGAGTGCTGATCAGCGGTCACGACGGCGGCACAGGCGCTTCGCCGCAGACTTCCATCAAGCACGCCGGTCTGCCCTGGGAGTTGGGCCTGGCGGAAACCCAGCAGGTTCTCGTGATGAACGATCTGCGCGGGCGCATTCGCGTTCAGGTGGACGGTCAATTAAAAACCGGGCGCGACGTGATCATTGGCGCTCTTTTGGGCGCCGACGAATTCGGGTTTTCAACCGCCCCCCTGATTACGCTTGGTTGCATTTTGATGCGTAAATGTCACCTCAACACCTGTTCAGTGGGTATCGCCACGCAGGATCCCGAGTTGAGGAAAAAATTTAAAGGCGATCCACAACACGTCGTCAACTTCTTCAATTTTGTCGCCGAAGAGGTCCGGGAAATCATGGCGCAGTTAGGAGTGCGCAAGCTTGACGAGATCATCGGAAAAACCGAGTTGCTGGAGATGGACGGCGCCGTCGACCATTGGAAATCGAAGGGGCTCGACTTCTCGCGAATTTTTCATAAACCAGACGTTCCTCCCCACGTCGCCAAATACCATGTGGTACGGCAGGATTTGCGCAATGATATTATTGACGTGCTGGACCGGCAACTGATCCGAAAAAGTCGATCGGCTCTGGATAGAAAGGAACAAGTCCGCCTGGCGTTTGATATTAAAAACACCGACCGCGCGGTGGGGGCCATGCTCAGTTACGAGGTATCGAAAAACCACGGGGAAGAAGGTTTGGCCCCGGACACCATCGTCATGCATTTTAAAGGATCCGCCGGGCAAAGTTTTGGCGCGTTCCTGGCGCCGGGGATTACGTTTACTCTTGAAGGCGACGCCAACGATTATCTCGGGAAGGGGTTGTCCGGCGGAAAGATCGTCGCCTATCCGGCAAAGGACTCTACCTTCATCCCCGAAAAAAATATGATCGCCGGGAACGTTCTTCTGTACGGCGGCATTGCGGGAAAAGTGTTTTTACGCGGTATGGCTGGGGAGCGTTTTGCTATCCGCAACAGCGGCGTCGAAGTGGTGGTGGAAGGCGTCGGCGACCATGGTTGCGAGTACATGACCGGAGGGACCGTTGTCGTCCTGGGCGAAACGGGAAAAAATTTCGCTGCCGGAATGAGCGGCGGATTGGCCTACGTTCTGGATAGTGAAAAATCTTTTCAGGAAAATTGCAATCATGGGCTGGTCGATTTGTTTCCTCTGGAAGACGACGAGGATATTGAAAAACTTCGCTCTCTGATTGAAGAGCATTTTCATAATACCTACAGTACCGTGGCGAGGAAAATTTTGAACGAGTGGGAGGAGACTCTGCCGCAATTTCTCAAAGTCTATCCCAGAGATTACCGGCACGTCCTTGAAGAAAGAAGGAAGCGGCAGGAGGAAGAAAACGGTAAAACCAAAATGTTGGGGGTTGCTTGATGGGCGATATAAAAGGATTTATGAAATTTGAACGAGAGACTCCTCGTCCGCGGGCGGTTGCCGAGAGGTTGAAAGACCAGAAGGAAGTGTACGAGGAATTTTCCGAGGAAAGTTACAAGCAGCAGGGCGCACGTTGCATGGACTGCGGCGTGCCGTTTTGCCAGAGCTCTGCGGGATGCCCGCTGGGCAATTTCATCCCCGACTGGAACGACATGGTCTTCCGGGAACGATGGGACGATGCGGCGGCTCTGCTTTTAAAGACCAACAACTTTCCTGAGTTCACCGGTCGCATCTGCCCCGCGCCCTGCGAAGGCGCCTGCGTTTTGGGCATCAACGAACCCGCGGTTACCATTTGCTCCATTGAACAGAGCATTGCCGAAAAAGGATTTGAATCGGGTTTCATCAAACCCATGCCGCCTCGCGAGCGCACCGGAAAGAAAGTGGCCATTGTGGGTTCCGGTCCCTCCGGGCTTGCCTGCGCCGCGCAACTCAATTCCGTCGGACACGAAACCACGGTGTTTGAAAAAAGCGACCGCATCGGCGGGTTGTTGATGTATGGGATTCCGCATTTCAAACTCGACAAGAAAGTTGTGAAGCGCCGTTTGAAGTTGATGGAGGAGGAAGGGGTGATTTTCAAACCCAATTCCCATATCGGCCAGGATATTTCCATCAAGGACCTGCAAAAGGAATTCGACGCGATTGTTCTATGTTGCGGTTCGGAAAAACCCCGCGATCTTCCGGTAGAAGGCCGCGATTTGGATGGCATTCATTTCGCTATGGAATTTCTTCCCCAGCAGAATAAGAGAAACGAAGGCGATACGATCCCCGACGATATAGCTCTCACGGCAAAAGATAAAAACGTTTTGGTGATCGGGGGAGGGGACACCGGCTCCGATTGCATCGGCACGTCCCTGCGTCAGGGAGCCAGGAACGTATACGCGTTTGAGCTTCTCGACCGTCCCCCGGAAAACAGGGAAGACGATAATCCCTGGCCGCTGTGGCCAAAAATTTTCCGCGTTACCTCGTCGCACGCCGAGGCGGAAAAAGAGGTTCGGGAATTTAACGTGTCCACCAAAAAATTCGTCGGCAAAGACGGTAAGGTCGACAAAGTCCAGGCGGTCCACGTCCGCTTTGTGCCGGACCCGGAAACCGGAAGGCAAAAGCTGGAAGAGATTCCGGATACGGAGTTTGAGTTGCAGGTCGATCTGGTTTTACTGGCGATGGGCTTTGTGCATCCCGTGCACGAGGGATTGGTCAAGGAGCTTGGCGTGAAACTGGACGGGCGGGGTAATGTTCAGGCAGACGAGAACAAGATGACCAGCGAGGACGGAATTTTTGTCGCCGGAGATATGACGCGGGGCCAGTCGCTTGTGGTATGGGCCATCGCTGAAGGCCGCGAAGCCGCCCGCTCTGTCGACGAACGCCTCATGGGCGCCACAATCCTCCCTCACAGCCAGTTTTTATAAGCAATCAGATTTAGCGCTGATTGTATAGAGTGTCCCTACGATTAACGAAGTATATATACAACCTTATCATCCTCCATTTTTCTTGAAAATTATCAGCCAGTCCGCTGCTGGCTTGCTCCCCTTTTTTATTGCTTCTCTATAATACTGGGTAAAGCCCAACAGGGCTCTACTTAAGGCATGTGGTTCTGTTTCCCCGTAAGGTGCCCTTGTAACATGAAGACCCTTCAATAGTAAAAAATTAGGAAAACTACGAAACCAGCCGCTGGAAGAAGCCCTTTAATTTTTCCTTGATGGGTTTGCCGTCGATCTCAGCCAACTCTTCGAGGAGTTCGCGCTGGCGTTTGCTGACGTTGCGCGGCGTTTCCACGGCGAACTGAATGATCTGGTCGCCGCGTCCATGTCCACGTAGTTGCGGAATCCCCGCGCCGCGAATGCGATAGTTTTCCCCGGATTGAGTTCCCGCCGGAATGTTAATTGTCTGATGCTTTCCATCCAGCATGGGCACTTCGATTTCCGCGCCCAGAGCGGCTTGAGAGAAAGTGATGTTCAAACGGCAGAAGATGTTGTGGTCTTCGCGATGGAAGAACTCGTGGGACTCCAGATGGAGGAAAACGTAGAGGTCGCCTGGCGGCTCGCCTCGAGGTCCTGCCTCGCCTTCGCCGCGCAGGCGCAGGCGCGAGCCGTCGTCCACTCCCGCCGGGATGGTGACGGAGATGGTTTTGGATTTTGCGGTTCGGCCTTCGCCGCGACATGATTTACATGGGTCTTTGATGATCTGTCCGGCGCCGTGGCAAGCGGGGCAGGGACTGCTGAGACTGAAAAATCCCTGACTGCGCACTACCTGGCCCGTTCCCCGGCAGGTGGAACAGGTTTTCGGGGAGGTGCCCGCCTTGGCGCCCGAGCCATGACAGGTATCGCATTCCACGTGTTTGTTGACTTCGACTTCTTTAGTGGTTCCGAAAGCGGCGTCTTTAAAACTGATTTGTAAATCCAAACGCAGGTCGGCGCCCGTGGCCTGCCGTCCACCTCCGCCGCCGAAAAAATCTCCGAAAATATCGCCAAACGAGGAGAAAATATCTTCGGATCCTTGGAATCCGCTGAAGCCTCGGCCTTTCAGTCCTTCGTGTCCGTACTGATCATAGATCTCGCGTTTTTTAGGGTCGCGCAGAACCTCATAGGCTTCGGCGGCTTCTTTGAATTTTTCTTCCGCTTCCTTGTCGTCAGGGTTTTTGTCTGGATGGTATTTGAGCGCTCGTTGCCGGTAGGACTTTTTAATTTCAGATTCGTTGGCGTTGCGGTTCAGTCCCAGGACTTCGTAGTAGTCGCGTTGGATCATGAGTTCTCTCTCGTTTATCGGAACGGTCGGGGATTAGGTAGATTTCAGTTTGGCAACTTTAACTTTTACGGGTTTGATCAATTTTTCTTTGAACCTATAGCCGACTTCAAGGTCTTCAACGACTTGATTGTCTTTCGCGGGATCGTCCGTTTCCTCGGTCATGAAGGCTTCGTCGGTTTTGGGGTCGAAGACGCGGCCCTGGGCTTTAATGACTTCGACGCCGGAATCCTGCAGTTCCTGGTGAAACTGTTTGATGATCATTTCAACCCCGGTGTGCAGACTGTCGAAATCCTGATTGGTCTTGCCGGCGCTGGAGGCCCGGATCAGGTTGTCCAGAATGGGGACCAGTTTTCCAAACAAATTGGCTTTGGATTGATCCATCCTCGACTCGTTTTCCTTTTGCAGGCGTTGACGAAATTCGTCGTTCTGAGAATTCTTTTCTTTGTAGGCGGCGATATACTCCCGCAGGCGCTTGTCCTTTTCTTCCGCCTCCTGTTTCAGCTTTTCGACAAAGCTGGTTTGGGCGCCAAGATCGGACTTTTCATCCGTTTCGTTGCCGTCCACCCAGTGGCGCTTGTCGTTGACAGCGAATTTCGGCGTGTCGCTCAGGTGTTCATTTTCGTTGTTTGAATCGTTCATATTTTCCCAATCGTATGGTCGGAGCGTCCAGTAAACCCGCTCGTCTTGTTAAAAACGCGAAAGGGGGTATGGTTTTGCAACCATACCCCTTATCAACCGCGACCGGCTATACCCGCGCCGGAGAGAAGTTAAAGCGTTTGTTTCGCGGACTATTTATTTCTTGCCAATGTCCTCGAACTCGGCGTCCACCACGTCGTCGCTGGAAGCGTCGCCGCCCTGATTTTCATCCGCCGGCCCCGCGCTCCCGCCGTCGCCGGAAGCGTTATCGCCTTCAGCTCCTTCTTGCTTGGCGTAAATGGATTGGGCCAGTTTGTGGGCGACCTGGTTGAGCTTCTCCATTTGATCTTTCATGGTTTGGGCCTCCTCGGATTCGAGAGTCTTTTTGGACTCCTCAATCAACTCTTCCGCTTCTTTGAGGTCCGCCTCGGGCAGTTTTTCCTTATTTTCCTTGATGGTTTTCTCCGTACTGTATATCAGGCTGTCGAGTTGATTGCGAACGTCGATTCCCTCCCGGCGTTCCTTATCCGCCTCGGCGTTGGTTTCGGCGTCCTTGACCATTTGGTCGATGTCGCTTTCGTCGAGACCGGTAGAGTCGGAGATGGTGATTTTTTGTTCCTTACTGGTGGCATTGTCTTTTGCGGAGACGTTGAGAATGCCGTTGGCGTCAATATCGAAAGTGACCTCGATTTGCGGCAACCCTCTGGGCGCGGGCGGAATGCCGTCGAGGTGGAATTTTCCGAGAGAGCGGTTGTCCTTGGCCATTTCGCGTTCGCCCTGCAGGACGTTGATTTCCACGCTAGGCTGGTTGTCCGCCGCGGTGGAAAAGGTTTCGCTTTTGCGCGTGGGGATGGTCGTGTTTCTTTCGATCAATCGCGTGGTCACGCCGCCGAGGGTTTCGATTCCCAGGGACAAAGGCGTGACGTCCAAAAGGAGGATGTCCTTGACGTCGCCCGAGAGAACGCCCGCCTGCACGGCAGCGCCCAAGGCGACCACTTCGTCCGGGTTCACGCCGCGATGCGGTTCTTTGCCGAACAGATCCTTGACCAAATTTTGCACCATGGGAATTCGGGTGGAACCGCCGACTAAAACAGTTTCGTGGATGTCGCCGGGTTTCAGTCCTGCGTCCTGGAGGGCTTTTTGACAGGGGGATTTGGACCTAGAAATTAGATCGTCGACCATGGATTCAAATTTGGCGCGGGTCAGTTTGATATTTAAATGTTTGGGACCGGATTGATCCGCCGTGACGAAGGGAAGGTTGATCTCCGTTTCATTCACCGTGGACAGTTCCATCTTGGCTTTTTCCGCCGCTTCCTTGAGGCGTTGCAGCGCCATGCTATCTTTGTCTAGACTGATTCCCTGATCCTTTTTGAATTCCTTAATCAGCCAGTCAATAATTTTGTGATCCAGGTTGTCGCCGCCGAGATGAGTGTCTCCGTTAGTGGATTTTACCTCGACCACATTGTCGCCGACTTCGAGAATGGAAATGTCGAACGTGCCGCCGCCAAAATCGTACACAGCGATCATGTGATCTTTATTTTTGTCAAGCCCATAGGCCAAGGCGGAGGCGGTCGGCTCGTTGATGATTCGCTTGACGTCGAGTCCGGCAATTTTGCCTGCGTCCTTGGTGGCTTGTCTTTGAGAGTCGTTGAAGTAAGCCGGAACCGTCACGACGGCTTCGGTTACGGATTCGCCCAGATACGCTTCCGCAGATCGTTTGAGTTTTTGCAGGATCATGGCGGAGATTTCCGGGGGAGTGTATTTTTTTCCGCCGGCGTTGATGACAACGTCGCCCTTGGGTCCTTTCTCCACTTTGTAAGGAACCAGTTTCATTTCATCGGACACTTCGTTGAATTTCCGGCCCATGAAGCGTTTTGCGGAATAGATGGTGTTTTCCGGGTTGGCGACTGCCTGGCGTTTGGCAACCTGGCCTACCAGAATTTCCCCTTCCTTGGTAAAGGCCACGACGGAAGGGGTGGTTTGGCTTCCTTCCTCGTTAACGATAACTTTAGGCTCGCTCCCCTCCATGACCGCAACCACGGAATTTGTGGTTCCAAGGTCGATTCCGATAATTTTTCCCATCTTATGATCCCTTTCCAAAGGTTTTTATATTCAGTTTGCGTATATGGCTATATAAAGATTCTGTTGGGAGCTAAATAAGATTGCCTTGAGCCTCTGTCAAGGCACGAGAGTTTAATTTGCGTAGTTTTTTTTGCGAGAATTACTGAATCGCATTTTATTTCGGAAAAGCTATAAAAACTAGCGACTTCAAGGTTGGATTCTGTTTATAATAATTAAACGGAACTTTTTGAGGCGAAGAGAAATGGCTGAAGATTCCAGAGAATTTACGAGGGTTTCAGTAAATGTAGAAGCTTTGATAAAGACCGATGCAGGCACAATTGAAGCGAGGCGCACCCGGGACTTAAGCATGAGCGGTATTTTTGTGCTTTGTAACGAAAGGCTTCCCGAAAATTCCAAATGTGAAGTGAGTTTGATTCTAAGAGGCGAGGCGGAGTTGCTCAAGGTGGATATTGCAGCCAGGGTTCAGCGCGTAACGGAGGAGGGGTTGGGTCTGGAATTTTTCGAGCTAGGTCTGGAAAGCTATCGGCATCTTCAAAATTTGATTTTATACAATTCCGAGGACGCCCACCAAGCCGAAGAGGAGATCAACGCTCACCTGGGTTTGAAGAAATCCGAAAACTCCGCCTAACATTATATCCTGATTGCTATTCCCGCGCCTTTGACCGGCTTTATTCCATTTTTTTCAGAATATTCACCGAAAAGTTTAACCCACTGCAATTGAAAACCACTTCGCTCACGGTTTCGGCTCCGGTTGTGGGCGGGGGGCCCTCGCCAAAGTCAACCGTGGGCAAGGACAGGGCGCATTTCCCAGGCAAAATATTTTTGATATTGCCGCCGGCCATGTTGGCCAACTCTCCGAGGGTGTCTTCTATCTGTTCCCTGGTCGCTTCGGTTTCATCGACTTCGTACATTATGCTGGCGACTTTTTTGGCTAGGGCTTTGGGACATAAAATTGAAACGGTTCCCTCCCAGGTTCCGCTGATGGTTACGTATCCCGTATAGGTTTCGTCGTCCCTGTTTTGAAAAGGGCCTTTTTTGCGCGCCACCGGCAGGCCCAGCATGGAGGACCAGATGTTTTCTATGGAATTGCAGGTTTCGGTTTCAAAGTCTTGCATGATCATTTGGGCAGGGATTGGATTTTGTAACACCCCGATTGTTTATAAGGGGTTCGCACAAAGTTGCCGTTCAGGTTGAGAGTGGATTCCGCCGCGCCAAGAAACAAAGCTCCGTCGGAACTCAACAACCGGTGAATCTTGTTCAAGATTTCTTTTTTGGTTTCGACGTCAAAATAAATCAAAACATTTCTCATGAAAACGACGTCCATTTTGGGTAGATAGGGCCAGGGGCCGCAGAGATTGATCTCTCGAAACAAAATAGTCCGGCGCAATTCGTCCTTAATTTGCCAGTCGGGACCCTGGCGTTGAAAATATTTGATCAGCATGGCGGCGGGCAATCCGCGATTGATTTCCATCTGTGTGTACAGTCCCTTGCGACAACGCTCCAGCATTTGCTGAGAAATGTCGCTTGCATAAAAATTGATTTTCCATTTGCTTATTTGAGGGAAGTTATCCCGCAATATCATGGCGATGGAATAGGGTTCCTGCCCGCTGGAACTAGCCCCGCACCATACATTTAATTCTTGCCGGATTTTTCTTTTTTCAATAAGCGGAGGAAGAATTTCTTTTTTTAGGGTTTCGAAGGGGTGGATGTCCCTGAAAAAGGAGGTTTCATTGGTGGTCATGGCCTCGACAATTTTCTTGTTGATGCCATTGCCAAACTTATTTAAGCGCATCTGCTGGACGAGATCGCTTATCGACTTTAAACCTTCTTTTTGAGCCAGAGGTTGCAGTCTGGACTCAACAAGATATTCTTTGCCGGTTTCCAGAACGATGGCCGATTGGTCGTAGACCAGTTTTTTTAGAAAGCTAAAATCGTCTGCGGTTATTGGCATGGGGGATTGACTTCAATTCAAAAAAGTTTGTTTGCCTAGCGAAACACGGCGCTTCGTCAAAAAAATTAATCAGTTAACCCACAGATATTCCGATCAGTTCCAGTTTTTCTCGTATGACCTCGCGGGTGAACGGTTTCATGACGTATTCATTAGCGCCCGCTTCCAAGGCCTTTTGGACTTGAGGAATTTCGCTTTCGGTGGTGACCATCATTATTTTCATGTTGGCGTGATCCGGGTTTTTTCTGGCTTCGCAGACGAATTCGTAACCATTCATTTCCGGCATATTCCAATCTACCAGCGCCAGGTCCACTGTTTTTAATTCATTTAATTTCTCCAGAGCCTCCGCGCCATGCTGGGCTTCGGTCACTTGAAAACTCATTTCTTTTAAAAACTGTCCTAAGATTTTTCGGATCGCTCGAGAATCGTCAATTACCAGCGCGTGCACTTTGCCTCCTGAATGGGTTAAAACCCCATTTAATTCCGGGTGGTTGAAAGCAATTGTTGATGCATAAAAGAAGGGTATTAATATTTTCTGTTACTGTCAAGGTAAAAATTACAGAATATAAAAAAGCCCATAAAAAAATAAAATCCCCCTGGCAGACGCCAGGGGGAGGATTGTAAATTTATTCAGCGTTTTCATCCAAACCGGTTTCCAGATCGGCCATGAAAAGCGTGGTATCTTCTTTGGCCGGAGCTCTTAATTTTTCCTTACGCCCCCTTATTTCTTCCAGTTCTTCCTTGCCTTGAGCCGTCAGCGCCCAAGGTTCCACGCCGTCTTTTTTGGCTTTAATTATGGCTTCCTTAATTTTATTCAGTTTGTCTGAACCTACATCGCGAATGGCAAGTAAGGCGTCTTCGTGGCCGTCGTACTGGCACCATGCCATGGTGTAACAGTCGGTATTGGCCCGGATCATTTTGAGGGTTATGTTTGCGAAATGGCAATGGACTCCAACAAATACGCACACACCCTCTTTATTGTGTTGAATGGTGAGGTTGGGATGGCAGGGGTTTATCACCGCATCCGGGTCTATCTTTGGGTAAATTGGCCGATAGTCCGGCATAGGGATGATATTCATTCCTGGAACTTCAGCGACGATATCCAAAGTCAATTTTGCTTTGTGCTTGGCTTCCTCGTTCCATCCCCAGAGGATCATGGGACCCGGGTGCATGGTAGGGTTTCTGCGCGTTAACAGCTCATGTGCGAGCGTTTCAAGGGCCTGGTCTTCGGGAACGTGTTCGCCTTCCACTAACTGCATATTGGAACCTTTTTCCGGTTGAAAGATTCCTTGGGCGGCGGCGGATGGGGGAAGAAGACCAATGGGTCCCAATTCTAGTTTTGGCATTTTTCAAAACCTCCGTGACAAAAATGTATAAATGATTTTACGTGTATATAAATTAAGGGTAATAGTTTGGTTTAGTTTGGCGTAAAAAACGAGATTGTAAATCCAACATTTTTTAACGATCAAAAATATTATTATCAATGCCCCGAATTGTCAACTTAAAAGGGCGGAAATGAAGGTTTTAAAGGGGTTTATAAGAAAAAGGACTAGATCGATTCTTTTGGCGGAAAACCATGGATTTTGCCCCATTCGAAAGGGGCCGAGGACCACGCTTGTAAAATTTCAATTTTGCCTTCGGGGATTTTGCCTTCCTGCCTCGCCCATAGGATCAATTGCGGGTACGTCAACAAGGAGCGCGCTTCGCAGTTTTCTTCTTGGAAAGCCGTTTTGGCCTTCTCGAATCCATAATTAAAAATTGAAAGGCAATGGTTCACCTTAAGGCCGGCTTGTCGCAGTGCTCTAACTGCATTTAAAGAACTGCCTCCGGTTGATATCAGATCCTCAATCAGGAGAATATTTTGTCCTGGTTCGAAACGACCTTCCACCTGGTTTTGCATTCCATGAGTCTTGGAGGATGATCGGACATACACCAGAGGCGTTCCCAAAAGGTCGGCGAGCGTGGTTGCGTGGGGGATCCCGGCGGTAGCGGTTCCCGCAACGGCGTCGACCTGGATTTTCTGCCCGTTAACGATGGACTGAAAAGCCCGGGCGATCAGGTTCCGGTGTTCCGAGTTCCCCAAGAGCAAACGATTATCGTTGTAAATTGGCATGCGATAGCCGGAAGCCCAGGTGAACGGGGAGTCGGCGTCGATTTTAATGGCCCCGGTTTCCAGGGCTGTTCGAGCGAGTTCTTGTGAAAAATCCATATGAAGAGAAGGGAATGGGGGCCCTGCATAGGGCAAATCAGGATCAGAAAATGGAAAAGCCTTTGTAATCCCTGTGCAACAGATTCTCGCGGTTCTCGGTGCCTATGGAACCAAGTCCACGCAGTTCCAGGGTGAACAAAAACTTTGTCTCCTTTTGGTTGATACCGGAGTTTATGTTATTTCGATTGATAAAATCAAAACCAAATCCCCAGCATTTGCATTTATTGTCGTAGCGCACGCTCAGGTCGTTTTCCTGGAATTTTGCCAACTCTTCATCGAAACGCGTGGAGTAAATGAGTCTCCAGCCGCGGCTCAGTTCGAGATCGAAGGTTCCTAGAATGAATGTGGATACGTCCGCCGTGAAGCGGCGTTCAAAATAAAGCGAAAGATTCTTTAACGGTTTGATTCCGAATTCAAAATTAAACGTGTCCAGCGAATTATCGTTTACGTCGTAGGTCGTGTCAAAATTGATCATCAACGGATCGAACGGCCGGCTGTCGAAGTCGAATCTGATGTCCGAGAAGGGCATGCGGTTGGTCACGTCGTCTCTTGTTTGCTCCCTGATATCGTAGGTCTGGCTGACTTCAAATCGCATGATTTGATTGGATTCGGAGTCGTCGCCCTTGACGTCTTTGCTGAACAGGCGCTGGGTGAGCGAATATTTAAATGTGTTTCTGGCGGCCACGCTGTCGACGCTGTCGAAGACCTTGATTTTATCCCGGTCTTCCTGGTCCATATCCGGAATGAAGTCGTAGGTAAACCGGGGTTCGATAATGTGTTTGAATTTTGGTCGCAGACGGTTGTTGGTGTGATAGATTTTTTTGAATTTCGGGCCTTCCAGCACGGTTTGAAAATCGAACAGTTCGCGGGTGAGGGCGCCCGTTCGCTCGTCGGTATTTTCCAGTCCCTCGGTATAGACCGTTTCTCTGGCGCCCACGGTTGGCGTAACGGAAAGCCAGGCGGCGGGTTTCCAGGTTGTGCTGAGTTGCGGGTGAAAGTCCAGACGGCCTATGAATATATCGTCGTCGTTTTCGATCGTCGGGTCTAGGTCTGTTAAAAAGCCAACAAACGACGAATCCTGGTTGAAGTAAATCCCTGACTTTGCCAGCTTGTGTTTCTGAGTTTTAAAAACCACTTGCGGAAGTTTTGCCAAAGTGTCGTCGCGGTCGTCTTCGGTGCTGTCCCTGAAACGCGTGGTGACGTCCAGGGAATTATTGGTCCAGGATTTGGACACGGTTAAAAAAGAGTCCGTGCTTCGTCGGGTTCTGAGGGCGGTGTCGTCGGTGAATGTTTTATCAAAATTGTTGTCGCCCACAAGGTCCAGCTTGCCGCTAAGATCGTAACCATTTGGCAGAAGTTGATCGTGGGTCCACAGAACCTTGTAGAAAGTGGAGTCGGTCACCTGATCGTTTAAAATCGAACCAAAAAACTGGCCGGTAGTTTTTGTGGAAGGCGTGTAACGGTACTCGACCTCCGGGCGAACTCCACGCTTGGTCATAATGTCCATGAAAACCGTGGCGTCGGATGTGCGATTGATCGCCCAGTAATAGGCGGGGCTGAAGATGAAGCCGTCCTGGTTGCTGTTGCCAAATCCTGGAAAAAGGAATCCGCTTTTTCGCGTGTTGTCCAGGGGTACATAGCCCACTGGCAGGTAGGCGACAGTGACGTTTTTAATCTTGAACAAACCGCGTTTGAATAAGGCGCGGTTGCCGGTTTTTAAATCCAGCCAGTCAGTCTGGATAGACCAGTCCGGAACCGGTCCGCTACAGGTGGTCAAATGAGAATCGACTGCCTTGTAGTGGGTTTCGCTGAGACGCGTGACTTTCCGTCCTTTAACCCGGTACTGTTTTCCCACCTTTCCCTGAGCGTTGTAAATTTGCCCTTGTTTGCTCTTGGCGTTGAATTTTATTTTTTCGGCTTTTAAATCGGAGCCTTCGTCCAGGATTCGGACATGGCCGGTGGCAACTCCCGCCCCGCTTTTGGAGTTTATAATCACTTTGTCGGCTTTAATGGTCCGCGTTCCAAACCGGATCACTACATGGCCAGTAGCTTTGACCATACTCCTTTCCACCAATTGCTCAACGGTATCAGCAGAGATATCAAGGGCTTGACCCTCTGCGGCGGCGGAGGATTGGGTGGACGCGGAGCCCTCTCCATAGGCCTGCGCCAAAAAACTAGCGTGCAGGACCAGCAAGACTCCCGTGAGGCGGATTAAATGTACTATTACCTTTTTTATCAATGCTTTGCTTTGCCTCTGACACAGTGTAAAAGGATCCAGTTACCAGGACCAAATCCTCGGGCTCAGATATTTTTAGGGCAGTGTACAAAGCATAGGGAATTTCTCTAATAAAATCAATAGGTTTATCGCTTTTTGGCAGTTCTTTCAGAATGCTTTCCGCATCGAGCGATCTTTCTGACTTTGGTTGGGTCAAAATCAGATGGTCAGATATATCTAAAATAAAATCAATCATTTGTAGATAAGGCTTGTCTTTCATCACCCCAAAAAGAGTTCGGCACTTGTTGAATTTAAAGTTTGCCTTTAAATAGCTAGTCATTTGTTTGACGGACTCCAGGTTATGAGCGCAATCGAGAATTAGAGTGGGACTTCTCCTGGTAATTTCCAACCGCCCCTCCCAAGACACTGTTCTTAGACCGGTTCTAATAGAGTCCTCGGAAATCTTTTCGTCTGCCTTTTGGAGTTCCAGGCAGCAGGCGATGGCCAGGCTGGCATTTTCCGCCTGCCAAGGGCCTGAAAGGGGGATTTTAAAATTGCCTGGACGGGCATCCGAGTTTTGGAAGTTAAATTGCTGGCCCTCCGGAATGTTTAGAATATTTTGGCAAAAAAACTCCTCCTCAAGACAAAATAACTTCGAGTTATTTCTTAATGAATTTTCTTTAAATATTTGTAATATAATGTTATTTTTTTCCCCACAAATAACTGGGCTGGGGCTTTTAATTATTGCGGCTTTTTCTTTGGCAATGGCTGCTAGGTCTTCACCCAGGTACTGGCTGTGGTCCAGGGAGATATTTGTGATGATGCTGACTTCGGCTTGGCAAAGGTTGGTAGCGTCCAGTCTGCCGCCCATTCCCGTCTCCAGAACGCTATAATCGACCTTTTGTTCCTGAAAATGCAAAAAAGCCATGACCGTGGCAAATTCAAAGTAGGTGATGGACAGTTTCAGATTGTCCGTGGCCTGGCGGATTTGCTCTGCCCAATGGCAAAATGTCTCCTCGGAAATCCAAGCGCGATTTATTTGGATTCTTTCGCGGAAATCGATAAGGTGCGGCGAGGTATACAATCCCACCCGGTATCCCGAGGCGCGGAGAATGGATTCCACAAAGGCTGCCGTGGACCCCTTGCCGTTGGTTCCCGCAATGTGAATCGAGCGTACTTTTAAATGCGGGTCGCCGAAATGGCGTAGCAATTTACCCGTATTTTCCAGCCCCAGGCGAATGCCTTTGGGTGAAAGGGAGTTCAAGTAATTCAGAGAATCTGGATAGTTCATAAAAAATAAAAATTAAATTTTAATTTAGCGCGCATTCTGTCACATTGTTAACTGGGTTAAGATAAAACTTTCCATGCTCCTTTTATAATATGAACGATAAATTTTCAAAAATCGAAATTCCCCTGATATCATTTTCAAACCGGGAGTCCTCCGGGATTTTCGGCCTGAAGGGGGATTTCCTGTCCGTGGAACCAACAGTCAAGCTTCTGGCGGAAGTGAAACTACCGAAAAAGTGTTATGGAGTGAAAGTGGTGGACCGGTCGATGACTCCCCATCTGGAGCCTGGAAAACTGGCATTGTTTGGCGAGGTTCAAGCCTCAGCATTGCACAATATTTTTTCCATTGGCGTTAAAAATGCAAATCCGTTGATTCGGAAAATTTTAAAAAATGAAGGCAGGGCAGGGGGGCAGAACGCCGACGTCGACGAGGCTGGAAAGGTCCCTTCGGCGTCTCGAAGGGCAAAAAGTTTTATGACGCCCACCCCCTTGCATATTCCGGACAGCAAGGTTTCGCCCATTCCGGACTCGGCGCATGAAATGGTTATGTTGAGCAAAACCGGCGGCGCGGGAGGGGTCACCGTTATTCCCTCCAAAGATATTTTATGGATACATCCCTTGTTGTATATATTAAAATTAAAAAACTAAAACGATCTTTTCTCCAAGGAAAATGTAATGAGCGCGTTGCATGAAATTGTTCCAGACATTCATAGTTGGTCGGAGTTTTCCGAAGAAAAACAAATTGAGTTTAACGGGTACTTTGTAAGAGGAAAGAAAGAGGCGGTCGTTATCGATCCCCCTGGCCTGGATGAGCAGGACCTGGCAGTGTTGAGAAGGTTTGCGGATTCCTTTCCTCTCAAGGGCGTCTTGTTGACTAATATGCACCACGACCGCGCCAGCCAGAATTTTAAAAAAGCTTTGAACGTCCCCATTTTCATCAACGCCCGGGACGAATTAGGGCTGGACTTTAAACCCGATAATATATTTTACGGCGGCGATCGCCTGTTCTGCGGAATTGAAGCCGTCAATTTCGAGGACCAAAAATCCCCTGGCGAGACGGGATTTTATCTTTCTCATGAAAAAATCATGATTGTTGGCGACGCCTTGATCGGAAGAGTTCCCGGCAAATTAAATTTACTTCCGCCGGACAAGTACGCCGATATTGCCGCCGCCAAACGCAGTTTACGGGTTTTGCTGGATTATGATTTTGATTCACTACTAGTCGGCGACGGAACCTGCATTTTGAGCCACGCGAAACAGGCCGTTGAAGACCTTTTGCGCGATTAGGAATTTACGTCGCAAATGATACAAGGTCCATGTAGGTCCGAACCCCTTCCTCGGCCCAGCTTAAATTTGAAAAGCTTTCGTCTTCCAGGGAAAAAAACCTGCAGAGTTTGACGTAACCAATTTTTTCGACAAGCGCGACGATTTCTTTCTCGGGCATTGCCGCCGGGCGCTGGAAATTGCCCTCTCCAAGATCCCATTCCCACGGGTTGGAAGCGACGGCAATTTTAACGTTTGAATAACGCGCTTCGCTTTTTCGCGCCGCAATATTTTGCGAATAGCCTTCCAGCGCCGGTCCTTTCAAAAGCAGGGCAAAACCCAGGTAGTGTCCCCACCAAAATAGGGTCCGGAAAGTAAAATACTCGGTTTTGTTAAAAAACTGCGGCAGGTCGAAGGAGCGGAATGGAAAGCCCTTGTGATTTTCTCCGCGCACCAGCTGACCGTTTTCCCAGTCGGCGCCTGGCGGCAGCAGGCCAGCTGGGCTTTGTTTTAATTCCTGTCGTAAGGCGTCGGCCAGCGCCTCCAGATTGGCTTCCGCCTTTTTGAGGATGCGCGGCTTGTGTTGAAAAAGTTCCACCTCGCGAATCAGGCGCAGGTCGTGGGGATTCCAGGCCTCGTTTGATTCAGCCTCCGATTCCGGGTTCATGTATTGCGACGTTTCATGAATACAAGTCGGCCACCCAGTCGCCGTAGCCGTTGAATTTTTGCGTGGCGAAAATTTCCCCCGTACCGATCATTTTTTCGCGCCTTTGCGACCAACGGGGATGACGGACCTCCGGGTCCACGTTTGATTCAAAAGGATATTCGTGTGGGATCAGCGTGTTCCAAAAGGTTTCGGGTTGGCGGTTGGTGAATTCGATCCCGACGATGGACTTGATACTTTTGTATCCGTATTTCCAGGGGACGGCCAGGCGTAGCGGCGCGCCGTGTTGCTTGGGAAGTTGATGGCCGTACACTCCTGTGACCATAAAAGCCAATTCGTTCAACGCCTCGTCCATGGTCAGTCCTTCGGTGTAAGGCCAGGGTTGGCGGGTCTTGCGTTGGCCGGGGGCCGCTACCGAATCGCTAAAGCTTATAAAACGAACATGGGTGGCCTTGCTGGTGGGGCGGACCTTGTCGATCAGGGCTTTTAGAGGGAAGCCCGCCCAAGGGACGACCATCGCCCAGGTCTCCACGCAACGGTGCCGGTAGACGCGTTCCTCCACTGGCATTTGCTCGATCAATTCGTCGACGTCCAGCTCCATGGGATTTTCCACCAGCCCGGAAATTTTAAATTTCCAGGGCCGAGGCTTGAACTTGTCGATCATCGTCCAAACGCCTTCCTTGGTGGAAGTAAACTCGTAAAAATTATTGTACTTGAGCGCCACGTCTTCTTTGGTCATGGCGCGGCGGTAGGTGAAATCCGGGTTGCGCGTGAGGCTAGGGAGGGTTTTAAAATTTTTATTGAGAACTTTGTCCTCGCCGAAAAGGCGTTGCCATAAACTCGATTGCGCCCAGGCGGGGCCTGCATATAAGGCTCCAGCGACGCCCGCGCCGGCAATCCCCATCATCTTTAAAAATTCGCGACGATTTTGGAAAACCGCCTCCGGCGTTGCTCTGGACTCGGGAATTTTCCATCCTGGAGGGAGAATGACATTACTCATGATGGACTCCTTTAAACTAAGCTGCCGGCTCTGCGGCGAGCAGAGCGCTCAAACCAAAACGCAATGGATGAAGCGCGCGTCGCACAAAGCCATTTCCATTTTGGAACTAGCGGCGTTCATGTCACTGTCATGGTCGTCCCGGCAATAGAAAGCTTTAGGGTCCAGGCTATCTCCCGGAGCGCTTTGTTTGCTCATTTCGCTGTGCAAAACAAGATTGTAATCCACGGTGGAAGCGAAGTTGCGTAGGGTCGCGCATAATTCGTCGTCCGGCAAGTCCCTCTCTAAAAAAATTAGTATGCCTTGAATTCTTTTGGCTATTCCATCCATGAGTTCATCGAAAGCACGAATTCCCGCCGGCGTTTCTTGAGGAATTTCCAGAGAGTTCAAAGCCTCCTCCAAAGTTTCTTTTATTTGATTTCGAATTTCCAGACTCAAGATGCGGACTCCCGATATTTTATTGATAAGGGTTATATCCAAGGGGGAAGAACAGGTATTATCATTCATGATTGAGACTGAACGGGTTTACCAGGAGCTAGTCCACAATAGCTTTGAGTTGCGCATTTTGAAAATCTCGCCGACCTTGCTGGCGAATTCCTCGGGCGTGAAAATTTTATTGTATTGATCGCCCACCTTGAACGGGTTCCAGGACATCACCAGGCGTTCAATGAACATTTCGTCCAGAGGAACGTAGGCGATTTTTTTTATAATATTGGCGTCCGAATCAACCAGCATAGCCGCCATTTTAACTTCCTCCTTGGCGTATAGGGCTTCCAGATAGCCAGGCGCTTCCTCTTCCAGTTGTTTGGGGTTGCAGGGCGCTTCCAGAATCCAGTCATCCCCGTCGATCGCGAAAATCGGAATGGAAGGAAACTCGGACTCCGCCACCAGCTTGGCGCGCCATTTCCCGCCCCAGGATTGAATTTTCTGTTCCGTGGGGCTGGGAATAGCCGCTAGAAGCAACATGTCTCCGTTCGGAGAAATCGATAATCCGCCGCCATGTCCCTCGATTTTTACCGGGCATGGTTTGCCTTCCTCAAATTGTATGGTCTCTTCGGACGGTTGCATTCGTAAAATCTCCTGTTTCTTATCGGGGCAAGATTATTGGAATAATATTGAGCCTAGTATTGTCTTTAAGAGAGACAGTGTTGTCAATATGGACCTGATATTTTACCTTATAAATGTATATGGCGCGCCTTGCCATTCTTTTTAAGATAAGATATTCTTCCCGCCTTATATTTAAATCCACGTTCCATATTTCAGAAAGAATAAAAAAATGGAAACTTTTACGATTAAAGACTTTTCCGACGAATGCGCTAGAAAAGTTTTACGAGCGGCTATAGAAAAATCGCGCGAGATTGATTGTAAAATGGATATTGCCGTTGTGGACGCCGGAACCAATCTAAAAACATTTTTTAGAATGGAAGGCGCCTGGCTGGGTAGCATCGATATCTCTATCAAAAAGGCCAAAACCGCTCGCTATTTTGATATGCCTACGGGTGAAATTGGAAAATTAAGTCAACCAGGCGGTCCCCTTTATAATATCGAACATTCTAACGGCGGATTAATTTCCTTCCCTGGCGGCCTCCCTTTAAAAGATAAAGAAGGCAATATGATTGGAGCTATTGGAGTGTCTGGTTCTTCTGTTGAAAACGATCACACCGTAGCCCAGGCGGGAGCGCAAGCTCTTCTTGCCTAATGAAATCATTTTACCTTAGACAACCAATTTAACTTAACTCAACAAAATATAAATATGCTTAAAACGACCTACATCGGCCACGCTTGCCTGTTGATTCAATCGAAAGATTCCGTTCTTTTGTCCGACCCAGTCTGGTTCGACCCGCACTGGCAGGATATCAACGTCCTCTCGCCCGGGATTGAACTGGACTTCGACAAGATTCCCCAGGTAGATATTTTAAATTTGTCTCATCAGCATCAGGATCATTTCGACGTCCGGACCCTGGCTTTTTTGCGCAATTCAAAAATCCTCTCGCCCGAGGTAAAGATTCTGGTCCCCAACGATCCGTTAATGCACGAGGTCCTGCGCGCGCTGGATTACAACGAGTTTACCGTTGTTGAAAATTTTGAGCCGATCAAGGTCAGGGACCTCACTCTCACCTACACCCCTTCGCTCATCCCGGAAACCGAGCCGACCGAACACGGCATGATGATTCACGACGGCGAAGTCACCGTATGGAATCAGGTGGACACGGTGGTGAGTCCCGAGGTGATCGAGTACATGTTCAGGTTACACGGGCAAATCGACTTTGCGCACGTTCGTTTCGAACCGTTGATCGAAGGCAACCTTAGCTTCCATAAGCAAACCCAGCTTCCCTTCGAGGAATACGGTTCCTTTTTAAAAGTCGCAAAAAAGCTGGCGCCAAAGTTCGCCGTACCAGGGTCGGCGGCGTTCCGCTATTGCGACCGGTTTGCGTTTTTAAACGCCCATTCCTTTCCCGCCAGCCCCGACCAGTTTTTGATGGACCTGGGAGAATTTTGCCCGGAAGTAAAAACCAGTCCATTTTCCCACGGCGACGTGGCGGAGATTTCCAAAGGTGGGACAAAAATTCTTCCCCGGCATTCCGAGTTTGTCTCCATTAGAAAAGACGACGATTATATTGTCGAATTTAAACCGGTGATGGAGGTGCTTCCTATCGAGTCCCTGACTGAGGACGAGGGCGAGCGTCAAAAGGAGATGCAAGCCGCCGCAAAATTTATCGAGGAGGAATTTCTCGATCGCTTAATGGGAAACGAGTTGATGGAAGTTTGGCGACATTGGAATGTCTGTTACCAGTTGGAGGTGTTTGGCGGGGCAGGGGACTCACAAATATGGAGCGTGGATTTCGGCGGCGAATCCAAGTTGGTAAAAGGCCGGATTGGAAAAATCAATTTATACGAGGGGATCGCCTGCTCCGAGTTGTGCCAGTTGATAAAGAAGGAGGCGAACTGGGATTTTGTCGGCGCCTCGGCGCAGTTTCGCACCTTTCATAATATTTATCGCGTGGGCGAGGGGCAGTATGAATATTATCCCCAGGAGAAAAAATTTCCGCAACCGCTCATGGAAGCGTTTCCGCAAAACCGGGAAATGGATCTGGAAAAGTTTATGAAATACGTCCGGCAGTGGAAGGACAAAGCCTGAGAACGTTCGGCCATTCTGGCGGCCCGGCGGGGTTATTTGTTGACAGGATATTTTATAAAATGTAGACTCTGGCGCCTACTAAAAAAAACTCGAAAGTAACATTCCTTCCGATCAAAAATATAAAGGCGGTGTAGCTCAGCTGGTTAGAGCATACGGCTCATATCCGTAGTGTCCGGGGTTCAAGTCCCTGCACCGCCACCATTTCTCCTTCGCAACTAATTAGATGACCGGTCCACTGCGTGGACCTTCAGGGGCGAAATAGATGGGGAAGGGTCGGATTAACCCGCTTTGCGGGTCTTTCGGGATTTGGCGGCTTTTTCTTTCTTTTTCATTTCCTCTTGCGCCGCTCTCTTGGCTTTCTTGACTTCAAATTCGGCCTGCATCTGCTTTATGGCCGCCTGCCGGTTTTTTGGATCTTCAAAAACGCGGGAGACCAAAACTCCAAACTCGTATAAGGCGTAAAGAGGGAATCCCAAGAGGACCTGGGTGATGATGTCCGGCGGAGTCAACACGGCGGCCAATCCGAAACATCCTAGAAACGCCCACTTTCGATACAGGCGCATTTTGACCGTATTGGTCACCCCGATTTTGGTGAGAAATACCATGATCAGCGGAGTCTGAAACGCAAAGGCAAAGGCGAGGATGATTTTGACGACAAAGGAAAGATAAAAACCGATGGTCACCTGATTGGTCCAGTAAGCGGCGCCAAACATGAGGAGAAACCGGAGGCCCAGGGGAAGCACCAGAAAATAACAGAAGAGTCCCCCGAACATAAAAAAAACGGTTCCAAAGAAAACAAACAGGAAGGTGATTTTTTTCTCTCTTACCTTTAACCCAGGCGCTATGAAAAACCAGACGTGATAAAGTATCACGGGCATGGAAATGAATATGGAACCCATGAAGGACACCTTCATCGCCGTAAAAAACGGTTCCGTGGGGCTTATGAACGTCAGTTCGCTAAACTGGGGAGGGAGCGGGTCTTCCAACCACAGGAGAAGGATTTCCCTGAAATAAAAGCTGACGCCGAAGAAAAATATCACCACCCCGCCGACGACGACCATGCGGTCGCGCAGTTCGATGAGATGATCGGAAAGTTTTAGCTGGTCTGTGAAACGTACGTTTTTTGCCACGAGCCGGGTTTGTGTCTTTAGAATGGGAAAATGAAGCCACCTATACTACTTAAATCCCCGATTAAAAACAATTACCTTTTTTACGCGTTTAGAAAGCGCCCTGGAGTTATAGGACGGCAGTTCTGGATTGATAATACAAAATTTTATTCTTATCGATACGTGGAAACCAGATTGGCGCGGTTCCGGGGCGTTTAAGAATTAAAATTGATAAGTAAAAAAAAATGATGGATAATGGCCTCCATTAAATTATTCGATTGCACCGCCGGGCGGCATTGCGGCTTGAGTTGGCAACGCCTTGTTGCGGCTGATCACTTATGGAATCTAACAGGCAGAAAATTTCCGGGGTAAAGGTGTTGAGTATTTCCGAGGAGAATCCCAAGGCCATTGAAAAGATGGTGGACGCCGCTATCCGGGAAATGGAGGGAAAAGGAAAGACTATTCTGGACGTTAAAATCACCGACGATAATATATTTTTTATTCTTGGCGAACCCCAGTCGAACGCTGTTTAATGCATTGGACGTGTTTGCGGGTGTAGCTCAGTTGGTAGAGTGTCAGCTTCCCAAGCTGAATGTCGCGGGTTCGAATCCCGTCGCCCGCTTGATAATACTTTAATCGGAAACCATGAGACTTACAAAAGAACTGATCGAAAAAATTTCAAAAAAAATCGTTTCAACCCTTATCAAGCAGGAAATGATAATTTGGGAGGAAACTCCGGAAAAGCTCGAAGCCATCGTGAACGATATCATCACCGAAGATTTAATGGTGGAGGACCAACTGAACGACGAGGTGAAGATGTTGTTGGAGTCCCGCACCGACGAGTACGAGCGGGACATGATGGATTACGGGCGGGCGTTTCAACTGGTGAAATCCCGCCTGGTTCGAGAACGGGGCCTCGTTTTATAAAATCTGTGAACGCTTATGAAAATCAGCCGAGACAAAATTAACCACCTCAGCAGTCTGATCGTCAAGGACTTTGAAAAACGCGAGGAGATGGACTATTCGGAGGAGTTGAACAACATCCGACTGGAAATCACGCGCGTGATGACGGAGGAA
>JAJDBB010000068.1 GCA_029261555.1 Nitrospinaceae bacterium
TTTCCCCGCCTCTGTAAGAACCAGGCCTCTGTTTTGTCGTTTAAATAGATCTTGTTCCAAAGCCCCTTCCAGAGTTTTTATTTGAGAGCTAATGGCCGGTTGTCCGATTCCAAGCTTCTTTGACGTGGCCTTGATACTTCCTTCTTTTGCCGTAACCCAAAAGTAATACAGGTGATGATAGTTTAACCAGTTCATATTGTTTGGTTTTTTATAGATTAATATAAACGAATTATTTAATAAAAATTTTCGAATTTCATTAATTCTATTTTTAGCATACTATATATTTTTTAGTTTGATAATATAAATTAATACGGTCTAGCTTCTCCATCAAGACTTCGAGGGTCCGGGGTGGTTGTCTCCTTCCATCCCGGCTCCTTTTATTCCTTTATGGAAATTGATATGGAGAAAAGAACTTCCAGCTCTGCGGGTCGGGCTTTGAATTTGCTCGTACGGGTTAACGGAAAAATCATATTCAAACTTTCTAGAGAATATTAATTTTCTATTCTGAAGTCCTGGATACTCTTCCCAACGGACCTGACGTTGTAATTGATGCAAGCATGGCCAAGTCCATGGACTACGATGTACGGGAAATAACAGAGAACTTTATAACAGAAGCAGTGTCTAAGGAAATCTCTCTTGAATTGATAGGTTTCAACCCGGACAAAACTATCAGGAGATTGTAAGGCCTGGGCGGGGATTTTGAACTCCAAGAGAGGGTCGCTGAGCCAAGAACCAAGGGGGAACTTTCAGACATGATCCATGATCCTCTGGCATAAATACCCCTTATTTCAAATTGGGTTGGGATATGCGCCTCTATACCTTAATTTCAAAAATATTTTGAGGTTTTAATCCTTTCTAAGAATGAATTTTTCATTAGACGCAAAAAAGGGTTGCAGTCAGGCCCGTTTTTTGAAAATATCTCCACATCATTCCAATCAACAACAATTCTTTACGTAACTTTTTAGGGGAATAATAACGATGGCTGATCAACCGGATATCATTTACACCAAAGTCGACGAAGCGCCCGAGTTGGCAAGCGGGTCTTTTCTTTCAATCATTCAATCTTTTGCCGGGGCGGCGGGCGTCGACGTGGGAACCATGGATATTTCGCTCGCGGGCAGGATCATTTCACAATTTCCCGAATGCCTTACGGAAGAACAACGACAGCCGGACGACCTCGCCTTGCTCGGCGAAATGGTAATGGATCCCAACGCCAACATCATCAAGTTGCCCAATATCAGCGCATCCATCCCGCAAATACAAGCCGCCGTCGCGGAATTACAATCCCAAGGCTACAACATTCCCGACTTCCCCGAAGCCCCGAAAAACGACGAGGAAAAAGCCATTAAAGCCAAGTTTGACAAGGTAAAGGGAAGCGCCGTCAACCCGGTTTTAAGGCAAGGCAACTCGGATCGCCGGGCCGCTGTTTCGGTCAAAAATTACGCAAAAAGTAATCCGCACAAAATGGGTAAATGGGCTAAAGACTCTAAAACAAACGTCGCAAATATGAACGGCGGCGACTTTTGCTCCAATGAAAAGTCGGCGACCATCTCCGGAAAAAACGCAGGCAATGGAAAAATTGAATTTGTCGGCGCGGACGGAAACACGACGGTATTAAAAGAAAAAGTCGCCATGGACGCGGGCGACGTGGTCGACGCCACAGTGATGCGGCGCGAGGAATTGCGAAAGTTCATCAAGGCGCAAATCGCCGAGGCAAAAAAACAGGGCGTCCTGTTTTCCCTGCACATGAAAGCCACCATGATGAAAGTCTCCGACCCCATCATCTTTGGCCACGCCGTCACCGTTTTTTTCGAGGACGTATTTACGAAGCACGAAAAAACGTTCAAGGAACTGGGCGTCAACGCCAACAACGGATTGGGCGACGTTTATGCAAAAATCGGAAGCCTGCCCGCCGCTCAACAGGATGAAATCAAAGCCGACATAAAGGCTTGCATTGAGAACGGACCCGAACTTGCGATGGTGGATTCCGACAAGGGCATTACCAATCTGCACGTTCCCAGCGACATCATCATCGACGCTTCCATGGCGGCCTCGATTCGCCAGTCAGGGAAAATGTGGGGACCCGACGGCAACGAACACGACACCCTTGCTTTAATTCCGGACGGCAGTTACGCGGGGATTTACCAAGCGGCCATCGATTTTTGCCGGGATAACGGCCAGTTCGACCCCACCACCATGGGCACAGTTCCCAACGTTGGCCTGATGGCCCAAAAGGCGGAGGAGTACGGTTCGCACGATAAAACGTTTGAAGCCTCTGGTAAGGGTTCCATCCGCGTTCTCGACGGCGCGGGAAATGCGTTGCATGAATTCGACGTGGAAGAAGGGGATATCTTCCGCGCTTGCCAGGTGAAGGATATTCCGATTCAGGATTGGGTCAAGCTTGCCGTTTCGCGTTCCAGACTGTCCAACACCCCGGTGGTCTTCTGGCTGAATAAAGACCGCGCTCACGACGCCCAGATCATCGAAAAAGTAAATCTCTATTTAAAAGATCACGACACGAGCGGACTCGATATCGATATCATGTCGCCCGAAGACGCTATGAAACATGCGTTGCAGCGCGCCAAGGACGGACAGGACACGATTTCCGCAACCGGTAACGTTTTGCGCGATTACCTCACGGACCTGTTCCCGATTTTGGAGCTTGGCACCAGCGCAAAAATGCTGTCCATCGTGCCTCTTATTAAAGGCGGCGGACTTTTTGAAACCGGCGCCGGCGGTTCCGCGCCCAAGCATGTCCAGCAGTTTGTTAAGGAAGGACACTTGCGGTGGGAATCCCTGGGCGAGTTCCTGGCCCTGGGCGAATCGTTGGCCCATCTTAGCCGGGTCAAAGGAAATAAAAACGCCCAAACCCTTGCCAACGCGCTGGACAAGGCAGCAGGGAAGTTGATGGATAACAAACAATCTCCCGGACGCAAACTCGGCGAACTGGACAATGCGGGCACTCATGTTTACCTCGCGCTTTACTGGGCGCAGGAGCTGGCCACACAGAACGACGACCAGAAACTCAAGGACCATTTTGGCCCCATCGCCAAACAACTCGAGGAAAAGCTGGACACAATCTTCGAAGAGTTGAACGCTTCCAAGGGCAAGGCGATTGATCTGGGCGGCTATTTCCGCACGGACCCCGAAAAGGTCAAGGCGGCGATGCGCCCCAGCGCTACGCTCAACGCGATATTGGGCGGGTAACATCTCTATCGGCTGAATAGCGTGTTCCAATTTTAAAATTAGAAAGCCCGGCGGATTTCCGCCGGGCTTTTTTTATTCAACACTGGTTCCGGCGTCAGGTCAGACCGTGTTTTTTGAGTTTGCGGTACAGGGTGGCGCGGCTGACTCCAAGGGCCTTGGCGGTTTCGGGGACGTCGCCGTCCGCGTTATTTAACGCGGCCTGGATCGCCTGCTTTTCGGCGTCGTCCAGGGAAACCAGGCCGCCGTTGTCGGTGGAAGCCGTACCTACCGGCTTTTTTTGAGTCTCTTCTAAAGCGTCCGCAGGCGTCACTTCGCCAGGGTCTTGCCCGGGCGTCGTTTCCACCGTCGGAATCGCCATCGCCTCCGGCCAGCTTCCCGGATTCTCCACGATCTCCGGCGCCAGGGAATTTTTCGTCACCGTCTTGCCTTCGGCGCTCACCATCGCCCGATAGATCGCGTTTTCCAATTGCCGGACGTTGCCCGGCCAGTCGAACCGGATCAGGGCTTCCAGGGCGTCGGGTTCGATTGTGGTGATCGGCTTCTGGATTTCTCCCTGATATTTTTTCAAAAAGAAGCCGCATAAATAAGGAATGTCTTCCTTGCGTTCCCGGAGCGGCGGGATGGTTAACGGAAAGACCACCAGTCGGTAATACAGGTCGTCCCGAAAGGTTCCTTCCTTAATCGCCTCTTCCAAATTTTTGTTGGTGGCGCAGACGACGCGCATGTTGACCTTGATTTTTCGGGTGCCGCCCACGCGTTCAAAACTTTTCTCCTGAAGAAAACGCAAAAGTTTCACCTGCGTGGCCGGGGTCATTTCCCCCACCTCGTCGAGGAACAAGGTTCCCCCATCGGCCATCTCCAGCTTGCCCTTCTTGGAGTCCACCGCGCCGGTGAACGCGCCTTTTTCATATCCAAACAACTCGGCTTCCTGGAGCGAATCGGGGATCGCCCCGCAATTGATTTCCACGAAAGGCGTTTTCACCTGATCGTTCTGATAATGAACGGCGCGGGCCACTAGTTCCTTGCCAGTTCCGGTTTCTCCAAAAATACAGACATTGATAGAGCTTTCGCCGATTTTTTCCAACTGCGCGAACAGCTTTCTCATGCCGGGGCTGACGCCGATGATGTTTCGAAAGGAATAACTGGATTTCAGCGCGGACCGCAACTGCTTGACCTGATTCGTCAGTTGATATTTTTCGACGGCTTTTTGCAGGGTCGTTTGCAGGCGCAATTCGTCGATCGGCTTCACAATATAATCGTAAGCGCCTGCCTTAATGGCTTCCACCGCCGATTCGATCTTGTCGTCGCTGGTCGCCATGATCACCGGGACGTCCGGAGCTTCCCGCTTGACGCCTCTCAGTGTTTCCAATCCGTTCATTCCCGGCATGAACAGGTCGAGGCAAATCGCGACCGGTTCGCGGTGAAGCTGGTCCAGGCAGGCCTGCCCGCTCTCAAAGGCGCAAGCTTCGTAGCCGAAGCTTTCCACCTGATACTTCAACAATTCGCGAGGACCGGCTTCGTCGTCGACAACGAAAATCAGGATGGAACTCTTTTTCTTAGGATCACTCATCGGCAGTTTGTTTTGCGGACGCCGATTGAGGCGGCGGCAGGGTTTCCAGACGCTTGCCAATTTTCAATCTTTCAAATTGCCAGGCGTGCAGGGATTCGCGAAAGCCGGGATACTCGAAACGTCTCGCCCGTTGTACACAGCCCTTAATATACCCACAAACGATCAGAATTCCGCCGACGACAAACGGACGCTCAAACATTCTATAAAACCCTATCGCGAGAATATACAAAGGATGCGTTCCCATAAAATATTGTCCCCAACCCCAGCGAATTCTTCCGTGGAAGATGCTTGTTTGCGAAGCGCCCATTGCTCTTTGTTCGCGGATTTTCAATTCGGGGTCGTGGAAGCTTTTCGTGCGCCATCCGTTCATCCTGCAACGGTGGTAGGCGATGCCGTCCCACATGACCTGACGGACGTAACCGCCCATGGCTTCATAACATTCCCGGCGATAAAATTGCGTCCCACCCACCACCATTTCGTCGGAGTGCCGCTCGGCGATCAGTTCACCGCTATCCAGTTCGAGAAACAATTTCCCGCTCGCGCCTCCCAGCGCAGCGTCTTCATCGAATTTCTTAATAAGCGTTTCGAAATATTTGGGATCCAAAACCAGATCGCCGTCGAATTTGCCGATGAAATCGTATTCTTCGCTTTCAATTGCAGAGTAGCCGTCGTAAAAAGCCTCCACCACTCCAGGGCCGACGGCCCGCTCTCCCCGGTTGCTCCGTGTGATCCCGTGAATCCAGGGATGCTGGCGATGCGCTTCCGCAATGATCTCAGGAGTTTTGTCGGTCGACCCGTCGTCGACCAACACCAGTTCAACGGGTTGAATCGTTTGGTTGACGATGCTGTCCAGAAATCGTTGCAAATATTTTTCTTCGTCCCGGACCGGGCAGATGATAACGCTGCGTGGAGAAGTTGTTTTCATGAGGTGCCGCCAAAAAAACTTTCGATCAGTTTGTTGGTGTTGGTCTGGAGGTTAAACTCGGCGCGGATTTTCTCTCGTCCGCCCTGAACGATCTTACTCTTCACCGTTTCGTCGCGGACGATTTTTAAAACGGCTTCCGCAAACTTTCCAGGTTGGTCCGGCTCGACCAACAACCCGGTTCGCTCGTTTTCGATCAGTTCCGGAATGCCCGAGACGCGAGTGGAAATCGCCGGAGTTCCCGCCTGCATGGCTTCCATCAGGGCGACGGGAATGCCGTCCATGTCGTTATTCCGATCCTTTTTCGCCGCCAGCGCGAACAGGTCCAGATTCTTTAACCAATCAAATACCTGGTCGTGGGCGATGGGTCCGATGAAGCAGATTTCGTTTTCCAATCCCAATTCCCGGACCAGGGCTTTCAGTTCCCCATCCAACGGCCCGTTCCCGGCTATCTCCAACTGAAAAGCCAGGTCGGAGTCTTTCAATATTTTGCAGGAGCGGATCAAAACGTCAAAACCCTTTTTCTCCACCAGACGGCCCAGAGAGCCGATGCGAACGGGGTTTGACAGCGGTTTTTCCGCCTTGGCTCCAAAGGATTCTACATCAATCCCGCAATGGATGACGTCTACTTTTTCGGGAGGCGCGTCCCGTTCGATTAAAAATTTGCGGTTGAAATCCGAGATGGTGACCGCCTTTCGCGCCCGTCGGCATTTTTTAGCCAGCAACCAGGCATGCTCGAACAAGTCGTTGGCGTGCGAGGTGAAGCTGAAGGGAACTCCGGAAAGCGCCGAGGCGTACATGGCGATATCCGCGGGCACGTGCGCAAAGTGGGCGTGCAAATGTTTGCAGTCTTCCCTTTTTAAAATGGAGGCGACTTGGGCGCCGACAAAAAACCGGTAGATCAATCCGAGTCCCACGCGGTTTAAAAATCCCATCGACAGGGAATCGCCCAGCGCCATTGCCAGAACACGGAAATATCTTCCCGGACTGGAAAGCGCCCAGCGCAAGTTTTCCCCGATCAGCGCGCCCCGTCCTTTTTGATACAGGTAATGCGCGCGGCTTTTCATCGCGTCCAGATTCTCTTCCCGCGCCGGGTTGCCGGGAGCGTGCACGGACAGCGGAATGATTTTATATCCCAGCTTTTCCAGCGCGAGCATCTCCTTATAAACAAACGTGGCGGACAGGGCGGGAATTTCCGGAGCCAGGTAAGCCAGGGTAACGGGGGGCCTCATCGCCGACCGCCTCGTTTCCTTTTAACCCGGATGCTGATATCGTCGTTCAGGATTACGCCGCGCGGCGTGTTGCCTCGCGAATACAATCCCCAATGAGCCTCGCACAGGGTCGGCCCGTCGGGCCCCCATTCCTTCATGGCGGACAGCAGGGGAAAGCGGTTTTGGAAAACGCGGATGAGTCCGAAATCGTGCACTACCACGTCAATGCGAACCCATTGTTTCTGAGGAAAAGCGTCTTCGGCCTCTCTTAAAAAAACGGCCTTACCCTTCACCGGCGTGTGGAACAGAACGAGTTTCAGCCTTCCCTTCTTGGTTTCCAGGTTGACGCCAAAAAGATCCTGCCAGTTTTTTTTGTTGGTATAGGTCGCCAGACTCATCCAGCCGCGCTCCTTCTCCGGCGGCAGGTCTATCCAGACCCAAAAGGTGGACAGGTAGGGCGCCTGCAGGCACGTCTTAAAATTTTGCGTAGGATACAGGCGGTGATTGTCCCCCTTGGGGTCCGGGCACAGAACTTCCGCCTTATGGACATGGCCTTTGGCCCTTCGGGTCGGGTCGGGAACGACGGCATGTTTCCCGCAGGCGGTATTGTCGTGCCGCCAGAAATATTCCTTCGTGTCGCCCGTTTCGTGTCCGGCCTGCCAGACGGAATCGTACTTTTTCATGAGCCGGGAAATTTCGTCGGCCTGCGCCGACGCGGCGTGAAATAAAATAAAGCCGAGCGCCGCAACGAAAGCAAACGGAATAATTTTTGATTTGGAAAAATTTTGGTTCATGAAATTTTTGGAGAGTTGGAGGTTGAACGGTCGCGAATGACGCGCGCGGGCGCGCCGGCTACGAGGACGTTTGGCGGCACGTCCTTGTTGACCACGCTATTGGCGGCGATCACGGAACCTTCGCCGATGGTCACGCCGCGCAGGACGCAACTGCCGCGTCCGATCCACACGTTGGCGCCTACCTTGACGGGCGTCGTTGTGTGCGGCTGAAGGCGCATGGGAACGCCGTCGTCCATATTGTGATTGGCGTCGCGTATGGAAACGTATTCACCGACGAGGGCGTAGTCTCCGATTTCGATTTTGGAATGCGAAGCGATGACGCATCCTTGATTGACGCGGACGTCGGCGCCCAGAATAATTTCTCCGCCTTCCTGGGTTTCCAGAACAACGTCTTTTCCCAGACGGCAACGCTCGCCCACGACGACTTTGTTTGTCCCAACGACTTCGACGGGTCCGTCGCACTGAACGGAATGCGGCAAGGTCTTGATAAAGGCTTTGAGGCGAGCGGTATAAATAATTCGCCGCCAGGCCAAACGTAAGGGATTGATGAGCCGGAAACCAAATTCAAAAAAAGTGATCAGGATTTGGAGAACGAGATTTTTCATGCGGTTTTCCGGGAACGGTTTATCCAGCGGAGACTGCGTTGGATCAAATCAATTCGGCTTATTTTTCTTCTTTCCTTCATAAAAAGCAAGCGCTCGCGAAAGAGATAAAAACACAAACCGCAGACTGCCAAATAAATCGCCGAAATCAGCCCCAGAACGAGGAGTCCTGAAACGCGGCCGCTCACCCACGAGTCCCAGATTATACGGCAAAAGACCCAGGAGGGAACGGCGCCGACAAGACAGACGGCTGAAGGAAGAATCACCCAGCGGGCAAATTCCTGAAAATTCACGCGGAGCATGGCGTTGGAAATTTTCAAAAAGTACAGGGAGCCTATGGTTTGCGCGATGGTGAAGGCGTAGGCCGCGCCGACCAGGCCGAAATAGTTGATGAACACCGGACTCATGACGATCAACAAAACGGCGGAGACGGTCATGTACTGGATTTCGCATTTAGGTTTGCCGACGCCGCGCATGCAGGAGGTGCCGACTCCGGTGGACAGGTTGATCAGCGTGCCCAGCGCGAGAACCTGCATGATGGGGACGACCTGGGCGTACTCCGCTCCCAGCCAGACTTCGATGATTTGCCCGGCGAACAAAAACAAAAACAGGTATCCCAAGGTGGAGCTGAGCATGAGGTAGCGGGTTCCGAACAAATAAACAAAACGGATTTTGTTGCCTTGCTCTTTGCCTTCCAGATGGGCGGCGGCGGGCATGAACACTCCAGCGATGGCGGCGGGAAGCATCATGCCGGTGTTGGGCAATTTTCTGCCCGCTTCATAAAGTCCCAACGCTTCCATATGCATCAAGCGGGACAGGATGATGCGGTCGATGGAATGGATCAACAGGGAAAGAAAACTTAAAATTTGAATCTGACCGCCAAAGCGCGCGAATTTGGAAAGCGAGTCTTTTTTGAAGTGTCGGAAACTGAATTCCAGATCAGGAATCAATTTGTAAGCGCTTCGGATATTCAGGCAAAGTATGAACAGGACGCGGACGGCGTAGGCCCACAGAAGGGAAAACACGCCCAGGCCAAGCAGAAAAAACATCACAATAAACGCGATTTCAATGAGCGAGGCCGCTGTCTGGATTTTGCGGACGACGTCAATTTTCTGCACGCCTTCGAGGACGTATTGGAATCCGGACAAACTGAAATTGGCCATGAACAGCGCGGCGGAACCGATGAAGAGTCCGGTGGCGGTCTCGCGGAGTTCGGGGTTCACTCCCAGTAAATCGAGGAGGCTGGGGGCGAAGTAATATAAAAACGGGAAGGTCGCCAAGGAAAAAACCGTGAGGGAGATCATTCCCGTGGAGATCAATTGGTTGAGACGGTCGCGCTCGTCGCGAGCCTGGAAATCGGCGGCGTAGCGGATGTAGGTGTAGCTGAAGCCCAGCCCGGTGGCGCCCATATAGCCCAGAAGCAAAAAACAATAGGACCAGATTCCGTATTCGCCGATGGAAATGTTTGCGAGAATGAACGGGGTGAGCGCCAGGCGGGAGACCAGATAGACTACGTTATAAATAGCGGTGAAAAAACTGTTGCGGGAAATGGTGCGCCCGACGTCGTTCAATTCGTTTTTACTATCCGATGCGGTCATTTGTTAAGTTGGCAAAGCCCGGAAAAAAGGTAACGTCATTACTCTCTCCCACCCAGTCCGTCGCTCCGTGAGCGCTCCCGTCAAGGGAGAGGCCGGGCCAGCGCCCGGCGGCAGAGTTGGGTTTCCAATTCGGTTGCGCTCCTTGTATGAGTTGCCCCATTGCCCCTGCGGCGAGCAGCCAGCGTCACGCTGGGCATACAATTATTTGAAGAAATATTCCGTTCTTGCAAGTCTTAATTTATGTTCCAGCGCGGGGTCGAAGACGTAGGAGCCGTCTCTTTTTAACAGCGGACTCCAGGGAAACGACTCTGAGAGCCGTTTCATTTTTTCATGATACTCCTGGTAGGAGGCGATGTGACGGGCTGGATTCCCGCCCCAGACGGAATCGTCGGGCACGTCCTTGTTGACGAGGGAGCCGGCGCCAACAATGGTGTTGGAACCGATGCGGGTGTTGGGCAGAACCACGACGTCGTTGCCCAAAAAACTATTGTCGCCGATCACTATCGGCCCGACGTTGTCGAGATGACTTTTCTCCTTGACGTTGACCATGATCACGGCGGCGTCGTGACACAACAGTTTGCAACCGTCGGTGATCCATACGTTGGAGCCGAGGCTTACCAGATAAGGGTCGGGCAGTCCGGCGGATTTGGAAATGAAACAATCGTCGCCCTGGGAATGGAGCCGGTTTTCTTTTTTTAAATACTGTGCGTATTCAAAACCGCTTGCCACAAAGAATTTTAAATAAATTTTTTCGACGAGTTTTCGCATGTTTTTTTAGACTGGTTCTTTCGGATAGTTTTTCAGGCGGTTTTCGACGTCATCCTGAAACTCTCTTTATCCTTTCCCCATGAACCCTCCCGGGACAGGATGACCCGGTTGAGAATCAGGGAAATCACTTTGATCTCCATTTCATCCAGCTCCTGAATCACCTGGTAAAGTTGTTCGTCGGTGGACGTTCCCGCCTGCACAACCATGATGGCGACGTCGGAAATCTTGGCCAGATATTTCGAATCGGTCGAAGAATAAAACGGCGGCGAGTCAATCATAACGCATTTGTAATCCATGCGCAGGGAATGCAACAGGGAGTCGAGTCCCATCTCCTGATAGAGGCTGTCGCCGTTTAATTTCCAGTTTCCCAGAGGGAGGATGTGGAAAGGCAGGCGCGATTCCCTGACGATAACGTCTTCCAGCGAACAGTCTCCCTCCAACACCTCCCACAGGCCGCGAACGTTTTTACCGGAGGGTAATTTGGTTTTTGGATTTTTGACGTTCAGATCGACGTACAGTTTCTGGTCTTTTCTTTGGGTCAACGTGCACAGAATGTTGCTGAGTATTGAAGTCGTGCCCTCGCCAGAGTACAGCGAAAAACCGGTAAAAATTCTGGACTGGTACTGCTCCTGTTCCCGGATGAAGCTCAAGGCCATGCGTTTATACTGCTCCGCCAGAACCGAGGTTGGATCATCCAGAGCCGCCGTTTGGGGATTCAGGGTTTTGTTGGCGAGTTGATTGACGTCCAGGATATAACCGGTGGGTTGCCTGCCGATGATCCTTTGAACGTCTTCGGTCGTCCAGACGCGATGGTCGAGTTTTTCCCGGCCCACGGCGTAACCGACGCCGACGACCGCGCTGAAAAGCAGGACAATGACAAAGAGTTTTTTGCGTTTACCGGCAGTGGGAAATTCCGGTTTGATGGCGCGATTGACGATGTAAATCCGGCCCGGCGACCAGGACTCGACTTCCAACTGGTCGATCCGTTCGTTGACCATCAAAAGGGAATCCTGGATGCGTGTGATGTCCTTACGGGAAGTCACCGCCCGGGTCATTTCGTTGTTGACCTGGCTGGCCTTTTCTTCGGACAACCTCACCTCCTGAGTCAAGCGCTCCACGTTTTTTTTGCGCGCGTAGTACTCCGCAGTGGCCTCCTGAATTTTCAGGTTGTGGTCGGAAAGAAATTTGCCGCGAATGACCGACTCGGCTTTACTTTTTGCGCGCAGACGCATTCGGTTTTGAAATTCAAGGAGTTTATCGAAACCTTTCTCAAATTCCATGCGTTCGGGATGGTTCTCTTTCATTCCACCCAGCGCGATGCGCATGTTCTGGAGTTTGCGCGACATTTGAATCCGGTTATCCTGGATGGCCGGATCGCTTTCCACCCATTGGTCGACCTCCGCGCTAATATCGATACTTTTAAGCGCTCTTTTGTGCTTTATCAATTCCTCCAGTTTGACTTTCCATTCCGCCTCGTCCATTTTCGCCCGCATCAGGGTGTTTTGGAGTTCCACCACCGCCTGAAGATAGACATAAATATTTTTTTCATCAGTCGAGCCTATGGATTGACTATTGGCCGCTTCTCCCAGTCCCACATACTTCTTCTTCAACTCTTCCTCCAACTGATCCTGGCGGTCCTTGAGGAATTTTAGCCGGGAGGAGTCCGCGCTGGACTGCTTGTCCTTGAGGCCCTCCATATAAGTGGCGGCGATGGAATTCACCAGAGTGGACAAGCCGTGATTGCTGGCGGAGGTCAACCCGATGGTGACCAGTTGCGTGTCCCGGATTTGCGACACCTCCAAAAGATTTATCAGGCGCTTCACCCCTTCGCGAAAATTTTCTCCCGGCAGACGCCAGTCAAACCCCTTTTCGGCAAATTGCGCCAGGGAACGGGTCAGTATCGGATAACTTTTTATAATGTTGATCTGGGTGCGGACGAAGTCGTCGTAGTAGGGAATGATGGAGGTGTTATCCTGGTTGTACAAAACTTTCGGCAACACCGGCTCGATCAAAATCTGCGCCCGGGCTTCGTAAAGCGGAGGATATTTAAACCAAACGGCCCCGGCGCCCAAAATAAAACATCCCAAAAACAGAAATGCGACCGCCTTCCAATGCAGGCAAATATCCTTCCACAAATGGATGGGCTTTGGGCTGATACCCTTGGCCCGGCGTTCCGGAACGGGTTCCATATCGATGATGGCGGGGCTGTCTATCATTCGCTAAACGTGTTGATCAGCAGGGACCCGCCGACAAAGGAACGAATGAGCGGGTCGACCTGCCTCAGATAATAATTGAATTTCGCCATTCCCCTGCGGGGAACGTAAATAATATCGTCGTCCTTCAATTCATAATTCCTGGCGAAAACGCCTCTTTCAATAATGTTATTCAGATCGACGACGCGCACGTTATTTTCCCGTAAATTCCGGATGAGCCTGATTTCCTTTAAATTGGCGTCTTCCGTCGTTCCGCCCGCCAATTGAATGGCGTCCAGCAGGGAGAGACCCGAAAGGCGAATTTGAAAAGTCCCCGGGGTTTTGACTTCTCCCATCACGAACACCGCGGAGTCGGTGGTTTCGGGAATATGAATAACGTCGTTGTTTTGCAGTTTGATGTTGAGCTTAAGATTCCCCTGCCGGAGCAATTGCACCAGATCCACCCAGATGATCTGGCTGTTGCCACGGATGATGGCGCATTTGGCAAGAAAAATGGATTTATCCCGCGTGGGCAAACCACCTGCCAGCGACAGGGCTTCCAGCAGAGTGGCCTGACCGTCGAAGTGAATCACTCCTGGATTGGTCACCCGCCCCAACACGTAAACCTTGTTGTTTTGGTATTTCAATATCTTAACGGTTACCTTCGGGTTTTCATAATATTTTTGATACTTGCCTTCAATAGAAGCGGCTGCCTCGTCCCTGGTTTGATCAGAGATTTTAAATTCGCCCAAAATCGGCAGGGTGATTTTTCCGAACGGTCCCACCAAATGCTGGCCGCTCAAACCTTCGCGGTTCCATACGCTGATCTTCAATAAATCTCCGGGGCCAACGAGATAATCTTTGTTCATATTGGCTTCGATCAACTTGAGCATATCCGGCGGCACGAAAGGCACTTTGGATTTGATTCCGCTTTGGACAAAAGTTGAGTCGCTGTAGCGCTTTTTCGAAACCTTCTTTTTGGGAGCTGAGTTGCACGCGGACAGGCCAAGCGCCAGCGTGAATATCCCCATACAAAGAAGGACGAAACGAAATGTGCGTGATAGATTTTTCATAGCGCTCAATTTAGAGAATGCGAGCAAAACCGAATTCGGCTTTCGCGGGCTCATGGGATCTTTTCGTTTTTGTGGCGAACAATTCTCCGCCAAGTCTCAGGTTTTGCGCCAGCGCTCCCATCATGAAAAAATAATGCAATGCCTGGCCGCCAGAATAAACCGTGCCTTGGGTAAAAAGGGCGGCCATCCAACCGGCCACAATGCACCAACCCAACCGCGCCTGGGGATCCTTGGCGCCGCGTTTCAGGCAAAAGCGCCACAGACCGTAAAGGGTTCCAAAAATAAAAGTCAGGTAAACGGACAAAGTGATCAAACCCGACGACAGGGCGATCCCGAGATATTCGTTGTCGATGGATTCCATGCCCCGGATTTTGGGAACCGTGGACCGTCCCCAACCAGAAAAAGGCCGTTCCAGAACGATCAGCGAATATTCCTCCAGCATGATTTTCCGATACGCCGCGTTTCTTTGCGCTTCGGTAACGGCAGAATCCCGCGTGACGGACACATAAGTCATAAAAGTCGAAATCGAAGCGAGCAATCCAATGGCAACGATCATGCTAGCAAAGGTGACGAGGAATCTTTTGTTGTTGGACCAACCGAAATAAATGATCCCGAGTCCCAGCACGACGCCGGCGATGGGTCCGCGGGAAAGGGAAGCCAGCAGGCCGCCAAAATTCAAAGCGATGATCAGCAGGCTGGCCATGCGATTTTTAAAGACTCGGTGAAAATGGCACCAGACCGCGAGCGGAACCATGAGGGCAAAGAAATAACCCGCAATGATGGGATGGCCAAAAGGACCCATCGCCCGCTTCATTCCCGCGCGTTGCATGACGAATCCGGTGTCCCAGACCACGTCGCGAGGCCACAGGTTGCGCAAAATTTGGTCGAAAAAATTAAAAAACATTCTCGCTTCGTAAGCGTTGAATACGGCGATAACCGCGCCCAGGCACAACATTGTTTTGATCGCGTTTATTTGCGCTCCCCGGTTGTTGGCCCAGGACCGGATCATGATGTAAGGGACGAAGATGGTGAGGAAACTGTTGTAAAGAATCTTTTGAGCCACGCTGTAATCGCTGTTGCTCAATTGGGTTAAAAATATCACCACGACGTAGCCCAGGACCATCCAGTCCATGGTTACAAATTCGAAATCCTGGTATTCCCGCCAAATCCACACTAAAAAGATGGGTATCAGGGCAGCGGACCAAAAATAGAACTCCGGGATTCCGGGGATCAGTTTGACGTCAAAGTAAGTGGGAAACAGCGTCAAGAACGGCAAAAAGACCAGGATGAAAACCTCGGCGGGTTTTCGGCCCCGGTACAAAAAATAACTGCTGATAATGAATGGAACGAGGATTAATTTATCCATGATCAAACAATTTTAAACCCTGTTGGGCCATTTCTATAGTGTTGAAATTTTGGCCGTTATTAACCGTACTATAGAACAAAGCAAAAACTATGCCGTTTTTCTGGAAAGACTGAGACCTATCCCCTTAATTTTAAATGAGTTAGCGTTTTGAGTGGCAGGAATAGAACTTGGAAACCGGCCCGGCGGGGAGCCGGACGCTCTAACTCTTTTTATTTAAGCCGTTCCAGGAGAAACCGCCGGTCCGCAAAAATCTAGACGAAGGCGCGAAACCCCGAGAGCCGAAAATGGCGCCTGGTTTCAGAATCAAAAGTGGAAAGTTCCGGGTTGACAGGATTTTGACGAGCGGCCCGGCAAAATTTTCTTGCCGAAACAACACAAATTCCATCGGGCCTCAAGGCGTCTTCATCCCCGAAAAAACCGGTTCAATTCTTATCCGGCACGTCTTTATTCAAGTATTTCGTTAAATGCAAAACGTTCCAATTTTTGAAACAGGAGTATCGAACGCGATCCATTTTTTCCTGGATAATAAAAAGACCGTACCCGCCCTCGGCAAAATTATCGAAATCCGGTTCGGGAACTTTGCTCAGCTTGAACCCTTCCCCTTGGTCTTTCATGCAAATGATCAATTTCTGCTTGTCGCCTTTTATTTCCAGAGCGACCTTGCCTTTGTCATTGCAGCCATATTTTACCGCATTGGTGAACGCCTCGCTCACCACCACTTCAAGGTCGTTAAGAATCGCCGATTGGGAGGAATTGAGCAGGGATTTGCAAGCCTCCTTGGAAAAATGGGAAGCCAAGGATAAATGTTCGATTTTGGCGGGTAGGATCAGGGAAAATTCTTGCATCGGTTTAGGGCGGCTAAAAAATTAACCGGGCTCCTCAGATAAAATTTTCCTGCGCCGATTCGGGATCGTCAAAGATTTCAAACAGGCGATGCAGGCGCGTCAATTCCATGAGCGAACGCACGGTTTCCTGCAAACAACACAGGCGAATATCCCCGCCCGCTTTGGACGCCAGCCGGTAGCAGGCCACCAGGCCTCCGAGTCCCGAGCTGTCGATAAAATCCACCCCGGAAAGGTTCAGAACGATAAGCTTATCGTCTTTATCGACCATGCCCTGGATTTTTTCTTTCAGTTGCTTTCCCGTGTTGGCGTCCAGTCGGCCGTTCAAACTTAAAAGCTTGGAACCGCCGCCCTCGCCCTTGATCTCCAACATACTAGCTCCTCCTTTAAACGACGGTCGCCGCCGTTACAGATGAATTTTTCTCCGCTCTTTTATTTTGGTATAACATTTTACCAACGAAAAGGACTGTGTCCTTAAAAAAAGACGTCCGGCGAAAAAACATTCCACACAATAAGCGAACCCGCGAAAGCCCCGGAAAATAAATTTGCCGTTTTGTAACGCAATTTTTGTAGGGTAAGATTAAACTATAAGCTTTTAAATTATAAATCAATACCTTTCCCGTGACACGCCCTCAATGAAAATTCTTGTTGTAGAAGACGATGAAGATTACCGGGCTTTCATAGAAACGGCCCTCCGGCAAAAAAATTATCAGGTGACCTCCGCCAAAAACGGCGAAGAGGCGCTGGAAATCCTTGAAAAGGACTCCATTAATTTTGTGATCAGCGACTGGAGGATGCCCGCTATGTCCGGCGTCGAATTGTGCCGGCAGATTCGAGAAAGGAATTTTGATCGCTATATTTATATCCTCCTGCTGACCGCCAAAGCGGAAAAACAGGATTTGATCGAAGGCATGGATTCCGGGGCCGACGGATACATGGTTAAAACATTCGAACCTGAAATCCTTGAAGTATATATCCGCGCTGGAATGCGCTTCATGGGACTGGAGCAACAGTTTGAATTGCAGAAAGCCCAAATGGAGGAAGCCAACAAAAAACTGACCGACGCCTACTCCATCATCACCAAGGAATTAAAGGTCGCCGCCCGCATGCAACAGAGCCTGCTTCCAGATTATAGATCGGTGGGCAACGTGGATTTCGAATGGCTGTTTCTGCCCAGTCAGTTTGTCGCGGGCGATATTTTGAATTACTTCAAACTGGGACAAAACAACATCGGATTTTATGTGATCGACGTCTCGGGTCACGGCGTCTCCGCCGCCATGTTATCGATGACCTTAACGAAATTTCTCACCTCTTATTCGCTTTATGGCGGGCCGCTGATCGACCGGTCGGACCCAGGCGGTGGAATGAAAATTCGCCCCCCGAAAGAAGTCATGGGAATTTTAAACAAAGAATTCCAAAGCGAAAACGACGACTTTCAATACTTCACCATGCTGTATGGAGTGATCGACGTCGAAAAAGGCGAGGTCAGCATTTCGCAAGCGGGCCACCCCTATCCCTTCCTGTCCACAAAATCGGATATCCTGCGTATCGGCGACGGAGGCTTTCCCGTCGGCATGATCCCAGACGCCGAATACACAGAGAGCTGTTTTGAATTTTCCCCGGGAGACCGCCTGACCCTGTATTCCGACGGCCTCACAGAATGCCATAACAACCAAAACGAATTATTTTCAGAAGACCGCTTGCGCCAGATTTTAGAGGATTGCCGAGAGAAACCTTTAAGCGACTTCACGGATACCGTCAAGAGCCGCCTGGTGGAATGGAACGGCGGCTCGGAGTTTGCCGACGACGTTACCTTACTGGCTCTGGAAATAAATTAAGGCGCGCGCCCTCCCCCAAACCAGAATGAATATCGACGGCTTAATCAAAACCTTGCTGGAATCCTGTTTGGACGCCGCTGTTTTGACGGACCCGGAATTTGGCGTCCTTTATTGGAATCCCCAGGCCAACCGATTATTCCAATGGGAAGCAGACGACGTTGCGGGTAAATCCCTGATCGACCTCGTCGTCCCTCCCGACCGCCGCAAGGAATTCCAGGACCATTTCGCTCAGTCAATAAATTCGGAACTGGAATCCACTGAACCCACAACGGCCGAGTTTTGCATGCAAGACGCCGCCGGACGTGAACTGCGCCTGGAAACAACTCTCGGGACCGGAGAATATCAAGGCCGCCGGATTCATTTTGCGTATTTCCGCAAGGTCTCAAAACCACAAACCGAATTTCTGGGCCGGGCCTCCCACGAAATCCGCACCCCGCTAAACTCCATCACGGGCTTCTCCCAGATCCTTCTGAAACTGTTGGAAGAAGGCAAGGTCGACGAATCATTTACCCGGTACCTGCGTCTCGTCGTTGAAAGCGGAGAACAGTTGGCCGAGGTGATCGGCAATGTGCTCGACTTGTCTCAACTGGAATCTGGAACGGCGGAAATCCGGAAAGAAGCCTTCGACCTGAAAGTAGTGGTCAAAAGCCTGGTCACGATATTTGCCTCGCAGGCTAGGGAAAAAGGGATCGATCTTGACTATTTTATGGACGAGACAATTAATCGCCCGGCCGTTTCGGACCGAAGAAAGCTCAATCAGGTTTTGACCTGCCTGCTCTCGAACGCCGTCAAATATACGGAGTCGGGCCGCGTCACCCTGGGATGCAAAAAAAAAGACGATGGGATTTTATTTCAAGTGAACGACACCGGTCCGGGAATCCCCCCTGCAAAACTGGCGCATATTTTTGAGCCGTTTGGAAGCGGTTCCCTCCCCGGTAAGCCGGAAAAATCAGGAGCCGGCCTAGGCCTTGCGGTCGCCAAAAAGGCGGCGGATATTCTGGGAGGAAAACTCTGGGCCGAGAGCGAATTGAACCAGGGTTCCAGGTTTTATTTTTGGGCGCCTATGGAATTCGGGACGGAGCAGGCCGACGCTTCGTCCCCAAAACGCCCGGTAAAATTCCTGGCCGGACAAAAAGTTTTATTAGTCGACGACAATGAAAAGTCCCTCCTGCTGACCCGGCTATTTTTGAATCGCATGGGCTTGGAACCGGAAACCGCGGTGAACGGCGTCGAAGCCGTCGAAAAGGCCGTCGCGCTCCAACCCGATTTAATTTTGATGGACACGCAAATGCCGCTGATGGACGGCCTGCAAGCGACCGGGGAATTGCGTAAAAAAACAGAAACCAAAAACACGCCGATCATCGGGATCTCCGCCCACGTCGGGTGGGAACATGAGGAAGCCGGCCTGCGCGCCGGCCTCACGGCCTACCTCACCAAACCCCTGCAATACAAAAAACTGGAAACTGCCTGCCAAAAATTTCTAAAAAAGCGAACTGGCTAATGGAAACAAACCACAAAACAAAATTCCTGGACGCCCTCCTAACGGACTAGCAGGACGAGTTGGCGGGCAGGACTTTGCAGAACGACGACAGGGAGATCAATCTGGTTTTTATAATCCCTCACACGGCGGAGCTATTCTAAAAGCCCGGCTTTCCGGAGTACCCGGCGGCGCGGAAGAAAGTTAACCGCCTGATTTAAAATCGGTAAAATAGAAAGGCCCGTTGCGAGCTTTCGCCGAACCCCGGGTTGCTTTATATTTCCGCCTATAAATTTTCCGCATATTTTTCTTAATTTTTCGCAAAAGCTTCCGATAAGCGCAACTGAGAGGGCGGATGCCCCCCGGTTATCAACCCCCAGCAGGAGAGATCGCGGTGTCTCAAGAATTCAACAAGGTCAGGCTGAAAATCTTCAAAGCCTTGAACAAATGCATCCTTTCCGCCTCGGCAAGCTCCAACGACGTAAAATGCCTAGTCAAGATCATCAAGGATCATCGCCTGGAAGATGATTTACACGAATTCATGGAAGGCTTCGATCCGCAAACCCTGGTGGACCGTTTGCTCGCCGGACCGAAAAAAAACAAGGGCGGAATATCCGCCAAAGAGCAGGAAGATTCCACCTCCGTATTGGAACCGGTGGAAAATGGCCAGTTCATCGACGGAGCGAGGTTGACTGAACGGGAAGCCGCGTTCGAGGAGTATTACAAAGCGCGGTTCGACGAAAAAAGTTGGTTAAAGAGAAACAAATTGAGCTTGTGACGCTTAAAAAGAAAAATTTTTGCAACTTTTTCAGATTGTTAGCGTCTTAATCCATAGCACAGTTGCAGTTTTCTCTTCATGCTTTTCTCCTTCAAAGACCGCCTGTCGGGATTCACTCCCGGTGGGCGGTTTTTTTTCGGGCAACGCCCGGCCAGGCATTCGCCGTGAGGGGCAGGGTCTGAGTTGCAAACTCACCCAAGGTTGTAGCTTCACCATATAATTCAAACCTATTGGGTCCAGCGTCACGCTGGTCACTCCCCCATCAGATGCAAAACCACCTTGCGCCGATGAGCATGCGTACGATGCTCGAACAAATAAATATCCTGCCAGGTTCCCAGCGCCAGCCGACCCTCAATCAGCGGAATAGAAAGTTGGGTCTGCGTTAACGCCGAACGAATGTGTGCCGGCATATCGTCCGGCCCCTCGGAGTTGTGCCGGTAGGCGGGGTCTCCGTCCGGCGCCAGGCGCGTGAAAAACGCGTCGAGATCGCTCAAGACGTCCGGGTCGGCGTTTTCCTGGATGGTCAGGGACGCGGAAGTGTGGGCGATGAACGCGGTCAGCATTGCCGTATGCAACCCCTGCTCTGCGACCCAGTCCACAATCTCCCGATTGATGTTATACAAACCCCGCCCGCGGGTGGAGGTTACGATTTGGCCCGTACGTTGTTGCATAAAATTGATTCGCCGAAATACGGCTTCAAATATTTTGATCGGGCGTCAATAAATTAAGCGTGTGGGGCGAGGTTGAAATGAGAACGGGAACCGCACCCGCAAAATCCCCGTCCATTTGCACCGGCTCGCTTACGGAACTTTTAATGGAAACGGTTTCCCCCTTTAAAACCCGGGTTCTCTTTTGCGATCCAACTTTTCCGCGAATGATTGAAAGCAAGTCTCCAAGCTTTCCCAGAAACGTTGCGCTGTCAAAAATCACGATCACAAATCCTTTCTCGTCTATCGCGGCGGCGGCGGCCAACAGAAACTTCCCCGCATAATATTTACCGTTAGATACGACGACCCACGACCCCTGGTAAGCTCTGTCGTCCACAACCACTTCCAACCGGGAAAATGATTTTCCGAATAGAAGCCGGACGGCTTCCCAAATGTACGCGCCTTTCCCAAAATAAGCTTTCAGGTTTTTGGAGACCCCGACCACAACTCTGGCGTCAAAACCTACGCTCGCCATCATCAAAAACAACTTGCCGTTCATGGAGCCTAAATGGATCCGGCGACTCCAACCATAAGCGATGGTCTCCGCGATAAATTGTGGCTCCATCCGCAGGCCGATTTCCGCCGCCAGAACATTGGCCGTTCCCGAAGGGATGATACCCAGAGGGACTTCCGATCCAGCCATGCCGTTGGCGATCTCGTTGATCGTGCCGTCTCCGCCGGAGGCAATGACGCAATCAAAAGAACCCGACTCCAAGGCCGCTCTGACCAAAGTTTCAGCATGGCCCGCCTCGCGAGTTTCGCCAATCTCAATTGCAAATCCAAAGTTTTTCAACCGCCCGAGGGTGGAGTCGAACAGCGCTCTCCCGCCTCCAGCTTTAGGATTGCACACCACGAAGGCATTTTTTCGCACAGAGGGTTTATTTTGCAAGAGCGCTATTTAATAAAAGATTCATCGTATGGGACAGCCAAAACCATCCCCGAACATTATACCCTCACTCGCCTTGCGCGGTTCCATTGAGAAAAATTAAAATTGTGCTTTTGGCCCGAAATTCAACTATTATGGGAACGGCTCCATCGCCTTTGAGCGAACGGATCGCCGCCTCTTCGGACACTTCTCAAGGAGTTCCCTCATGACCGCGAAAGTAACGGACGAGTTGAGTTTCCGGGAAAGCGTCAACCAAAGCATCGACATCGCCATGGCCACTTTGGACCTACCCGAAGGTATGGCCTACTATATAAAAACCACGCACGACGTTTATCAGGTCCGTTTCCCCGTCAAACTGAACGGCAAGGTGGAAAGTTTTTTGGGATGGCGCGCCGTGCACAGCGGTCACCGCCTACCGGCCAAGGGAGGCATCCGGTATTCCATGGGCGTCAACCAGGACGAGGTGGAAGCGCTGGCGGCGTTGATGACCTACAAATGTGCCCTGGTAAACGTTCCCTTCGGCGGCTCCAAAGGCGGTTTGGTGATCGATCCAAAAAAATACACCGAAGACGAACTGGAAAAGATTACCCGGCGCTTCGCTTTTGAATTGATCAAGAAGGATTACATCCATCCTTCCATCAACGTGCCTGCTCCGGACATGGGAACCGGCGCGCGGGAAATGGCTTGGATCGCGGACACCTTCAAGGCGTTTCACTCGGACAACATCGATCACCTGGCCTGCGTGACCGGTAAACCAGTAAGCCAGGGCGGCATTCAGGGCCGAACCGAAGCCACGGGACGCGGCGTGGTGATGGGGCTTAGAGAATTTTTCCGCCACCCCAAAGACGTCCAGAAAGCCGGTCTGGAAGGCTCTCTTGAAGGACAAAAAATCATCGTCCAGGGGTTGGGCAACGTCGGCTACCATACCGCGTCCATCTTGAGCAAGGAAGACGGCGCTCACATTATCGCCATTCTGGAATTTGACGGAGGCCTGTACGACCCGAAAGGGTTGGACGTCGAAGACGTCTCTCAATACAAGGCGGCCCACCAGGGCGTCAAGGGCTACCCCAATGCTAAATACGTGGAAGACAGCGCCCTGCTCCTTGAGGAAGAATGCGATATCCTCATCCCCGCGGCCATGGAAGCGGTGATCCATAAGGGCAACGCCGCGAACATTAAGGCCAAGCTGATCGCCGAGGCCGCCAACGGCCCGGTGACATTTGGCGCGGACGCCATCCTCCAGGAAAAAGGAACCATGATCATTCCGGACACATATTTAAACGCCGGCGGCGTCACCGTGTCCTATTTCGAATGGATCAAGAACCTGTCGCATATCCGCTTTGGCCGGATGCAAAGGCGGCACGAAGAAAAAAAGTACGAAGCCATCATCGCCGCTCTGGAAAGCAACGGACAACGCGTCCCGGATTACATCGGCGCCGCCCTGCGCCAGGGACCCAGCGAGATCGACCTCGTCCGTTCCGGACTCGACGACACCATGCGCGAAGCCTTTCAGGCGATACGCGAGCGCTTCTGGACCAACAACCAGATCGAGAGTTACCGCATCGCCGCCATGGCCATCGCTATCGAGAAAGTCGCCGACGCCTTCCGCGAAATGGGCGTCTACCCGTAGCCGTTTTCCCTAAAACTTTCCATCATGAATTCCGGACATTCGCGCTCCGATCTATCCCCGTTTAAACCTTGGGTATGGGGAGCGTTTGCCCTGCTGTTTCTGGGCGCGCTCCCGGTGTGGCCCATCCATGGGTCGCTGTTCGGCCTGCCGCTTTGGGCGCTGATGGCGGTGGCGATGAGCGCCGTGCTCAGCCTGTTCACTGCCTGGGTCGCTCTCAATCTCTGGAAGGACCCGGAAGAACCATCTCCGCAAAACGACAACCATGACGCCGATTAAATCTCTGCCCTTCGGTCCGGGCGCTCTGGCGATCATGGGCGGCTTCATCGTTGTCATGCTCGGCGTCGGTCTGCTTGCCTGGAAAAAACGCCGCGAAAACAGCCTCGCTGATTTTTACCTCGGCGGTCGCGAAATGGGTCTCGTCGTCCTGGCCTTCACGCTCTACGCCACTCAATACAGCGGCAACACCCTGTTCGGGTTCAGCGGCGGGGCCTACCGGGAAGGACTCCGCTTTCTGGTTTCAGTGCATTTCATGACGGCCATCGTCGTCGCCTATCTTGTCTTCGCCCCTGCGCTCTACCGCCAAAGCCGCGACCGGGGCTTCGTCACCCCCGGCGATTTCATCGAACATCGTTACGCCAACCGCGGCCTGCGCTTGCTGGTAACGGGACTCATGCTGTTCGCTTTGTGCAATTTCACCCTCGCTCAAATGAAAACCATGGGAACCGCTTTCGCCGGTTTGTCCAACGGCGGGATTCCCATCGAGACCGGGGTGATCGGCCTCGCCCTCGTCATGCTGGTTTACGAATCGCTGGGCGGCATGCGGAGCGTCGCCTGGACGGACGTGTTTCAGGGCGGCGTCCTGTTCGTCGGATTCGCCCTGCTCATGATTTTGGTTTTGACGCAGGAGGCCGGACTCGCCTCTGCCATCGAAACCCTGGCGTCCCAACCGGAAACACAACACAAGGTCAATCCGCCCGACGCCGAGGGCGTCCGAACCTGGATCAGCTTCATATTGATCGTCGGCCTGGGCGCGGCCATTTATCCGCAGGCCATTCAACGGATTTACGCGGCGCGCAGTTCCCAGGTTCTGAAAAAATCACTGGCCGTCATGGCGTTCATGCCTCTGTTCACGGCGCTGATCGCCGTGATCGTCGGCGTGATTATGGCCGCAAAGCATCCCGAACTGGGAGCCGCCGGAGCGTCCGGGCTTACCGAACGCGTCCTGCCGCTTTTGTGCCTGGAGGTAATGCGTTCTTCCGAGCTGGGCTACTGGGCGGTGGCGATGATTTTCTCCGCTATCCTCGCCGCCATTATGTCCACCGCCGACTCCGCCCTGCTCAGCATCAGTTCCATGATCGCCAAGGACGTCTATGGAACCTGCATCCGCCCCGACGCCACCGAGCGGCAGATGACGCGCGTTGGCAAGTACAGCGCCTGGGCGTTGATGATCCCCATGGTCTGGATCGCGCTGGAATTCAAGGGCACGCTGATCCAGTTACTGGAATTGAAATTTGAATTGCTCATCCAATGCGTCCCGGTATTTTATCTCGGCGTCCATTGGAAGAGACTGACGGGACGCACGGCGATCTGGGGAATCGCAATAGGACTGGCAACCACGCTGGCGCTGTCCTGGTCCGGAACGCTGGGGTTGGCGGTGGAGAACCATTCCCGCGTCTGGGGAATCCACTCGGGATTGATCGGTCTGGCGGCGAACCTTCTTGTCTGTTCCCTGGACGCCTTGCGCGCCAGGCAAGCGCCTGGGGGCAACGGTTGACGATTGAAACATTTCTCTCAAATTGTTTGCCATTCAGCCGGTTTCCGCCTAAGCTAACGCCTTCAGGACAGTTAAAACCGGTTGCAAAAATGAACGCAGATAAATACGGACGCCTTCCATTTTAAAACTACTGGCCCCGGCGCCTTCGCCGGCCGCCGGAGGCGTTCTTTTATTCTTCTAAAGCCAAAAATTTCTCATGTCAAATTCTCAGGATACTTCAAAGTACGGGCAAAGCGGCGTCAGCTCCCGAGGCGCGGAAGCGTCACTGGACGCTCTGCTCAAGCACATCGTGCCCAGCCGCAACTTCAATCCGGCGCATCCGCCGAAAATTGAATCCGCCTACTTTGCCAACGTGATCGACTTCGGCGACGGCATGGGCGTGGCCTTTTGCACCGACGGCGTGGGCACTAAGATCGTCGTCGCCGAACTGCTGGACCGCTATGACACGATTGGGATCGACTGCGCGGCGATGAACGTGAACGACGTGATCTGCGTCGGCGCGCGCCCCGTGAGCCTGGTCGACTACATCGCCTGCTCGTTCACCGACGAACGCGTGTTTGGGGAGCTGGGGCAAGGACTGGCGGAAGGCGCCCGGCAAGCGGGCGTGAACATCCCCGGGGGCGAAATCTCGCAAGTGAAAGAACTCATCACCGGAATCGACCTCGTCGGCGCCTGCATCGGCAAAGTCGATATAAACAAAATCAACACCGGCGCCAAAGTCGCGCCCGGCGATATCATCGTCGGCCTCGCCGCAAGCGGCGTGCACTCCAACGGACTCACCCTAGCCCGCCGCGTATTGCTGGGCGAAAGCCGGGAGGAACAAAGCGCCAACGTCCGCAAACATTCCGACGCGCTGGGCCGGTCGCTGGGCGAAGAACTATTGGAACCCACGCGCATTTACGTCCAACCCATCATGGAAATACTCGACGCCGGGATCGACGTCCGGGCGATGGTCCACATTACCAGCGGCGGCTATTGCAACCTCAACCGCGTCCAGGCAGACAACATCCGGTTTGTGATCGACAATCCACCCCTGACGCCTGCGGTCTTTTCATTGATTCAGGAAACCGGGGAAGTGAGCGACCGCGAGATGCACGAAGTGTTTAATATGGGCGTGGGGTTTTGCGTGATAGTGCGCGACGAACATTTAGCCGAAGGCGTGATCAAGATCGCCGAGAAACACGGGACTCCCGCGCAAGTGATTGGCCACGTCGAAGCTTGCCAGGGCAAGGAAGTCGTGGTCCCGCAAAAAAACCTCCGCGGTACAGGCCAGAGTTTTCAGTAAATCTTTCCTAAATAAACTTGGCGAGGAAGACGCAGGCGACGGCGGCGGGGGAAACGTAGCGCACCAGAAAAGCCCACACCTTCGCCCAGTGAAATTCCGTTTCGTGCTTCTCAATCTCGGCCTGCGCGGCTTTTGGTCCCCAAATCCAGCCGACGAATATCGCCGTCAGCATTCCTCCCAACGGCAACAGGTAGTTCGACGCAATGTTGTCCACATGATCGAAAAAGGTCATGCCCATCAGTTTGGCGTCCGCCAGCAATCCGAAAGACAATCCGGACGGCACGCCGAACGCAAATATAATCCCGCCGGAAAACAGAACCGCCTTGGACCGATTCCATCCCCACTGATCGATGAACCAGGCGACAACCACTTCCAATAGCGATATCCCGGAGGTGAGCGCGGCTATGGCAAGCAATATAAAAAATATCACGGAGACCAGTCCACCCAGCGGCATGCTGGAAAACACCGCCGGTAAAACGCTGAACACCAGCCCCGGTCCTTCCATGGGTTCCAGTCCCATGGCGAACACCGCCGGGAAGACCACCATGCCCATCATCAGCGCAATGAAGGTGTCGAACAGCACCACGTACACGGTGGATGAGGTGAGGTTTTCTTTTTCCGGCAGATAAGAGCCGTAGGTGAGCATCGCGCCCATGCCCAGACTGAGCGAAAAGAAGGCCTGCCCCATGGCGATGAGGACGACGTTGGGGGTGATTTTTCCGAAGTCGGGCAGGAGGTAAAAACGAACTCCCTCCATGGCTCCGGGAAGGGTCAAGGCGCGGCCCATCAACAAGAGGAGAAAAATTACCAGCGTCGGCATTAGGACGTCGCAGGCTTTTTCGATGCCGCCGTGCACTCCCTTGTAAACGATTCCCACGCACAAGGCCATGAACAGAGCGTGATAAAAAGTTACCTCGCCCGTGTTCGAGATGAAGGAGCCAAAAAATGCGCCCGCCTCTTTTGGGGAGGCAAAATTAATCGCCTGGGTCAGAGATTTGACAATGTAGGCCAGGGTCCAGCCGCCGACCACGCCGTAAAAAGACAGGATGAGGAACCCGCACAACACGCCCATGTACCCGACGCCCACCCACGGGCCTTTGGGGGAGAGGGTCTTGAAGGCGCCGACCGGGCTGAGTTGGGTTTTGCGTCCGAGGGTAAATTCCGCCAGCATGATGGGCAAGCCGACAATGAATATGCAAACAAGGTAAACGAGAACGAAAGCGCCGCCGCCGTTTTCCCCGACTATGTAGGGAAACTTCCACACGTTGCCCAAACCCACCGCCGAGCCGGAAGCTGCGAGGACAAATCCCATCCTGCTCGCCCAAAATCCTCTCGAATTTCCATTCGTTTGGCTCATGGGCGCAGAGTATACCGGGCAACGTGGACTAGGTAAAGCGCGCATTGACGCCTCTGGCGCCGGGGGTTCGAATTGGATATAATTATTTAGAAAAGAAAAATAACTTCAGGAAATAATCCGCCGCACATGCGTCCCGACTTAACCCAAATACTCGACAGCATCCCGAAACTCCCCGGCGTCTACTTTATGAAGGGTTCCAAAGAGGAGTTCCTTTACATCGGCAAGGCCAAGGTGTTGCGCAACCGGGTGCGCTCTTATTTCCAGAACTCCCGATCGCTCCCCCCGCGCACGCGGATGTTCCTGGACCGGGTCCGCGACATAAAATTCCTGACCACGAAGACGGAGATGGAAGCGCTCATTCTGGAGAGCAATTTCATTAAGAAACATCAACCGCGCTACAACGTTTTACTCAAGGACGACAAACATTATCCCTACCTGCGCCTGACGACCCAGGAGCCTTACCCGCGCCTGCAAGTGGTGCGGCGGGTCAAAAAAGACGGGGCGACTTATTTCGGTCCCTACACAATGGTCAAGGAGGTCAGGGAAACCATCCGCCTCATCTACAAAATTTTTCCTCTGCGCCAAAGCCGGGACCGACTGGAGGGAGAAGCCGTTCGGCGTCCCTGCCTGAATCATCAGATGGGCCGATGCCTCGCCCCTTGCGCGGCGAAGGTAACGCCGGAGGAGTATTCCCTGGTGGTGCGCGACACGATTTTGTTCCTCAAGGGGCGAAGCTCCGAATTGATCGACAGCCTCAAGGAAAAAATGCGGGAGGCCTCCGACAAAACGCAATACGAACAGGCCGCGGCCTTTCGCGATAAAATTTCCGCCGTCAAATCCGTCCTTTCCAAGCAAAAAATAATCTCCACCAATCTGGACGACCGCGACGTCGTCGGGTATTGCCGCGAGACAGGCCGGGCCATGGCGCAGGTGCTGATCGTGCGCGGAGGTAAAATGCTCGGCGAAAAAATATTCACGCTCGAAAATCGCAACGAAATGGACGCCAACGAAACCCTGTCCGCTTTTCTCAAACAGTATTATGCGGAAGAGGATCTGATTCCAAAAACCATTTTGCTTCCTCACGAGGTGGACGACTCGCAAGTAATCGCCGACTGGTTGTCGGAAAAAAAAGGCGCACCGGTTTCCCTGGAGGTTCCAAAGATCGGCAAGAATCGCGACCTGGTGCGCATGGCTGAAGAAAACGCCCGCTTCGCCATGAACAATGAAATGGACCGCCAGGACGTGAGCGAGAGGTGCCTGCAGGAGTTGCAACAAACCCTGGACCTGAAAACCTACCCGGAAACGATCGAGGGTTTCGATATTTCCAACATCTCCGGTTCTCACGCCGTGGGTTCCATGGTTCGCTTCTCCAACGCAAAGGCCGATAAAGCCAAGTACCGTCGATTTCAAATCAAAGACGTCCAGGGAATCGACGATTACGGCATGTTGCGCGAGGTCATGACTCGCAGGTACCAGCGGTTGTTGAAGGAGGATTCTCCCTTGCCAAACCTGATTTTGATCGACGGCGGCAAAGGCCACCTCAACGCCGGCTGGCGGGTCCTGGAGGAATTGAATATCACGGAGAGGGTCGATCTGGTGTGCGTCGCCAAAGGAAAGTTTCGCAACAACACGGCTACGGACGAGGTCTATTTACCGGGCCGGAAGGAGCCGACCCTGTTTCGGGAAAACTCTCCTCCCCGATTTTTACTCCAGCGCGTGCGCGACGAGGCCCATCGTTTTGCCGTGAGCTATCACCGGAACCTGCGCGGCAAAAAAACCCTGACCTCCCCGCTGGAAACCATTGCCGGGGTGGGGAAAAAGCGCCGCTTGATTTTGCTGAAAAAATTCGGCAGTCTGGAAAATATCAAACGGGCGACGGTGGAGGAACTGGCGTCGGTCCCCGGCATTCCCGAACCTCTGGCTCGCAAAATCCATATCGGAATTTAAATTTACCCGCTCGGACAAAAATAATTTGAAAGGAGAATTTTTGCTTTGAAAATTGCAATTCGTATTTTTGCGCTCGGCGCGCTGATTCTGTTTTCCGCCCCGGTGGCGGGAGAAGAGCCTCCCACGGAATTTATCGAGTTGGCCGTAAAGTTGAAAACCTTCCAACTGGATTTACTGGACAAGAAGCTTAAAAACGATTTTGAAGGGGTTTATAATTTGCAGCATCCCTTATTTCGGAAGAAAGTTACCCTGGACGAGTTTAAATTTTTTGACGGTCAAACGGTTCATAATTCCCTGGAAATGCACCCCATGCATATTTCCGGCGGAAGCAAAAAATTTAAGGAATTTATTAATAAGAATAAACAAAAAACCGACGCCTTGGGAAACCCCAGTCCGCCCGCATTCAAGGTTTCTATCATGCCGGGATTCCGACCCAAAACCAAGTCCGTGGAAATGATAGAAATCAGCAGGGACAAAAAGCTGGCGCGAGTTAATTTCAAGATGGCGGGTAAAGCCATATTTCCTCCGCAAATCTGGCGCGGCTTTAAGTTAATGGACTGGACGGAGCAGGGAACGGATTACTGGGAAAAGGTCGACGGGAAATGGGTAATCACCGTTTTGAAACACGAGGCGACAATCAGCGGAGCCAAAAGCGCGCATATTTTTATTCCCGACCAAACCAAACTTTGGGATACAATGGACTTCGTCGCCGTCGACCCGAAAAAACTTTCCTCAAGCGCTCCTTGAACGCCCCCAGAAACAAACGCCCATGAACTCAGATTCCTATCTGCCCTTTCATCAATCCTGGTTGGAGGACGACGAGATCAACGAAGTGGTCGACGCTCTGAAATCAGGATGGTTGACCACCGGACCGAAGACGAAGTCCTTCGAGGAAGCGTTTAAAAATTATATAGGCTCCAAACACGCTATCGGGTTGAACTCCTGCACTGCTGGACTGCACATGTCCCTGGCGGTCCAGGATTTTGAACCCGGCGACGAAGTCATCGTGCCGCCCATCACTTTTCCCGCAACGGCCAATGTCGTGGTTCACCAAAATTTAAAACCGGTTTTCGTCGACGTCGAACCCGACACATTGAATCTGGACGCCGCCAAACTGGAAGAAAAAATCAGCCCCCGGACCCGCGCTATCATTCCCGTTCACTTCGCCGGGCACGCCTGCGACATGGACGCTATCGACGCCGTCGCGCAAAAACACAATCTGTGTGTGATCGAGGACGCGGCGCACGCTATCGAGACGCGATACAAAGGAAGAAAAGTTGGAACCCTGGGCCGTCTCGCCTCATTCAGTTTTTACGCGACCAAAAATATCACCACAGGCGAAGGCGGCATGCTGACCACCGACGACGACGACCTGGCCGAGAAAATCACCGTCATGCGCCTCCACGGGTTGAGTCGGGACGCTTGGAAGCGATACGGCAAATCCGGATTCGCCCACTGGCAACTGCACGCTCCGGGCTTCAAGTACAACATGTCGGATATCAACGCCGCCATGGGGATTCATCAAATCAAAAAGGTGGACCGGTTCCTTGAAATTCGCAAGCGCTACGCCGCCCGCTACGACGAAGCCTTCAGCGAATTTGAAGAGGTTCAGCCGTTGGCGGTTCGGGACTACACCCTATCCGCTCGCCATATTTACGTTCTCATCCTCAAGCTGGAACGCTTGACCATCACGCGCGACGAATTTTTGAATGCCATGCAGGCCGCGGGAATCGGAATGGCGGTGCATTTCACCTCCCTTCATTTGCAACCGTATTTCAAGGAACATTTCAACTCCGCCGCCGAACCGTTGCCCAACGCCGCCTACGCAAGCGACCGCATTGTATCTCTCCCTCTCTATCCAAAAATGACTCCCGCCGACGTCGAACGGGTGATCTCAACCGCTGCGGCGCTGATCCAGAAACATCGCGCCTGAGGGTTTCATTTTCGACGCGCCCTGAATTTGGAACGCTATGTCGATCCTAAGAAAACTTATCGACCTCCTCCCTAGACTGTTCGTTAGACTCTTCGTTAAAACTCCGGAAAAACCCGAAGCGGAAAAAGTTTCCGCCGAATCCGTTCAGGCGAAAATCGCGAACCTGAAAAAGACGATCGAGGAAAATCCCGACGACGGAGTCCTGCACTACCAGTTAGGCGCGGCGTATATGGAAATCCAGCGATACCTGGAAGCCGTCCAACCCTTGAAGCAGACCCTCCGCATCAACCCGGAACATGCCAGCGCCTCGTTCATGCTGGGAAAGGCCTTGATAGAAAACGGGCGCGACGAGGACGCAGTGGACACGCTTGATTTCGCGAGAAAAAAAAATCCCGCCAGTCGCACGATTCGGGAACTGCTGGCCCTGGCCCACTGCAACCTGACCGTTGAATACGGGAAGATGAAACAATACAAAACGTCCCTGGCACACTACCACCAAGCCATGGAGCTGGTCCCGGACTTCGGACGGGCGCATCTGGCGCTGGCGATCAATTTTGTTCACCAGGCTCACTACAAGGAAGCGCTGAAGAAATTAAAGGAAACGCTCCGCAAAGACAAAAATCTACTGGTAGACGTCTACTATTATTATGGCGTGGTTTACGGAAAGCTGGACAAACACGGCAAGGCAATCAAGTATTACAAGAAAGCCATCCGCGTCAGCCCAAAGGCGGCGCTGTGCCAAATGAACCTTGGAACTCTTTACAACAAGCTGGGCCGCTACGAGGAGGCGATACAACCGCTCCGCAACGCCATCGTCATGAGTCCGCGCCTGACCACCGACGCCCCGTTTCAATTGGGTTTCGCGCTGTTCAAGTTGGAACGCTACGAAGAAGCCGTCCGACCCTTGCGCCGCGCCTATAAAAAATCTCCGGATCACGAAGTGGTGATCAAATTCCTAGTTTCCACCCACCACAATATCGCCGGGCTTCGCAGGGAGGCGGGCGAGACGGAGCGGGAGATCGAGTCTCTGCGTGCGGTGGAGCGGGTCGACCCGGAAAATGTGCAGGCGCATTTTTTGATGGCCGCCGCCTACGACAAACTTTTCAAAGGCGTCGACGCCGTCGAGCAGACGATCATCTCAAAACTTTTATTTATCGAGCAGAGGGACGAAAAGAGAATGGAAGAGGCGATGCGAAACCTCGCCCGGCTGTACCAAAAATATTCCTACACAGAGGAAGATTTCGTCAACGTCAAGATTCCCCGGAAACAGTATTGAACAAATTTTTCCCTCGGCGCCCTATTCCTCTCCATTATCGAATAATATAAGACAAATTTTTTTTGACTTTTATTCGATTTAAAAAGCGCTGGAAGTCGGGCAAATTGTAAGCGCCCCATCCCCTCAATAAAGAGCCGGCCCATGAACCAAAAAGACGTCCCCGAATTACGCTCTACATTCAGAATGAATTTGTCCCTCGACGAGGCGCAGAATATGCCATATCTGACGGTGAAGCAGGGCGTCGACACAATCGATATCACTGGTCACGATTCAGTAACCGGTTTTGAAGGATATAGCGCCTGGCCTCACAAATACGAGGAGATGATTTTGGATGGCGGCATGTTAGTGGTGGATCAGGCTGCGGATTTGATGTGGCATCAATGGGGAATATCCAAAGCTGTTTCTAAGCGAGACGCCAAAACGTTGCTTTTCCTTACCAACTTGGATTCATATGCAGGGTTTTCAGATTGGCGATTCCCAACTCTGGAGGAAGCCGCCACTTTGTTGGAGAGACAGGGGATAAATGAAGGTTTAAAGATTGACCCTGTATTCGCTTCACAACAGTCAAGGATTTGGACGGGAGATACTTGTGAAAATCTTTCGGAAAGTTATCCCTGGTATGTGGATTTCAAAAGAGGCGTATTAGGTTTGGGTCGCGAGCACGATGAAATTTTTCTTCGTCCCGTCCGTTCCATCCAGACGGCCGCCAAAAGTTTTAATTTCAGGCATGAGTTGGAAGCAATTGCCGAAGATATTCTGGGGAGGGAAATAAGACCTCATGAACGCGACGTCATTTACGTTACTGAGATTAAAAATATGGCCAAAAATCCTATTTTGAACGCGCGCGGCTCTTATGAATTGGAAAAATATTTCAAACGCCAGAACGAAGAATTGCGTCGGCGCGGTCTGAATTTAATAGAAAGACACTCTGAAAATTTCGAAAAGTTAGCTGGGCGCCCGCTAAATGAAATAGAGGTGTTTCATCTGTGCGACATAAAATATTTGGAAACGCTGAATGATAAATTTGAAAAGATTTTCTCCGCATCCAATCCTGAAGACGCCCTTGAAGACGAAATAGGATGGAAGAAAAGAGAGCCTTATGCGCCTTCATATTTTTATGCCAACGCGCCGTGGATGGGAAAAAAACTCTTCGGACAAAAGTGGGCGTTTTCCCCGGCGGGGAAGATGGTCCAAGCGGTCCATAATGATGAGGAGGATATTGAAAGGCGAGCTTTGCAGTTTTGGGAAAGCTTCGAAAAATTAAAACCCCTGATTGTCCAAATATTAATTGAGACCCTTCCGGAAATGGAAAAGGATCAGGGCGAGGCCGATTGCTTCGCCCATCTTGACAGCATTTATTTTTTTGGAAAACTTACGCGGTATTTAAATCATTTTGCAAGCGATTCAGACGGCGATCCAGGGGTTGAGCTATGTTTTCAATTTGGTAAAAAAGGGTACCTGGTGGGAGTGAAAGAGGGGAGCGTCGCTTATGTGGATCAACGCAATTTTAAAACCGGAAAATCGCTCAAAAGGCTTTGGGGAATAGGCGAGGAGTCTGTCGACGCCCAACAAAAAAGAAAAGCCGCCAAACGGAAGGCCCGGCCAAAATGGAAAATCGAAAAGGTTACCCTCCGGACGCGCGATTCCTATTTTGAATCCGACGTTACCTATGAATTCCGGGTCGTCAATAATAAAACCAAAAAGGTTTTTGCTTCATTTCATCGCTCGGAATATTCGGACGACCGGGGCGACCAGAATAGCGGATGCCGAAGCGTCGTGTTTTCCGAGGATGGCAAAAGCGTCGTCGCGACAAATGAAGACGGAGAAAAGGAAAAGCTGGAATTGCCCGATTGAGCGCGGGAGACTCCCTAGGATGGTTTCTTTCTCCCTGCGAACCAGACGATTATAGCCGCCAACACTACGACTCCATTTAAGATAATCGTTCCCGTTTTGGCGGTTTGAATATCAAACAATAATTTCAAAATAGCCAAGGGGAGGATCGTCAGCGCCACCGGCGGCCAGATCCACCAATTGATATCCCCCTTACCCTTGAACACGGTCATTACAACGCCAATAGCGCCATAGGCTCCCCAAAAAATACAGATCGCCCAAAAAATGTATTCGTCCATATTTTTATAATCTCTTTATTCTGCCTGGCCTGGTCAGCACGACCGACGTCTTACGTCGCCGGAATCCGGAATCAGGCAGGCATTCAGTTGGATATTTCATATATCATTGTGGACGCGCCCGTTTTGTTGCGATCTCGACGCGCTTAATGTACCAATATTAAAATCTTTGGTTAAGTAAAAATAATTTGGACGCAATTGAAACCGGCGGCCCCAATCTCTGCCTGCGCTACCGATCTAATGAACGCTAATCTAACATTTATAGAACCCAAATTGATTCGTATTCCAGCGGGCGAGTTCAATATGGGGCAAGCGCCTGGCCATGAATCTTACCCGCTCAGACGGATCCATTTGTCGGAGTTTATGATCGGCAAATACCAGGTCACCAATGCCGAGTTCAAATGTTTTGTGGAAGACGCCCAATTTCAAACCAGCGCGGAGAAGGCGGGACATTCACTGGACCATCATTACGGAGGCCAATTATCTGAAGCCTGTTGGAATGCCCCCGGCGGACGCGGGACCCATCTTGACGGAATGGACCGTCATCCCGTCGTGCATGTCTCCTGGACGGACGCGACCGCCTACGCCGATTGGCTAAAACTCAAAACAGGTCGCGCCTATCGCCTGCCCACCGAGGCCGAATGGGAAAAGGCGGCGCGCGGTCCTCAAGGATTTAATTTCGGGCAGGGCAATTCGCAGGACCCGGCCAGCGCAAATATCGCGGACAGTGGAAACAACGAGCGACCGGTGGCGGTGGGCCTTTATCCCGCCAACGAATACGGCCTGCATGATACAGACGGCAATGTGCTCGAATGGATTCATGATTGGTTCGACCGCGATTATTATCATACGACGCCGCTTCAGAATCCCATTGGACCAGTGGAGGGAATCAAGCGCGTCGTCAAGGGGGATTCCTGCCGCGGAGGCTCCTTCCAGCATTACCACAGAATAGGCCGCCAGCCGCATCGCGGAGCCAGTTTTCTGGGCTTCAGGTTGGCATGCTCGCCTGAATAACTGGTATTGTCTCGTTGGTTTAATAGAGGATGGGGGCTTTAAAAGAAGAAGACGGACTAGCCTCCTTTATAAATTGATTGGCAAATTTATTGGCTACTCCGGATCGCGGAACAGTTTGACAAGGTCGGCCATGGCGGCGGATTCCGAGGCGCGGCGCAGGCGCTCGGCCTGTTCAACAAGATCCTTTTGGTCGGTGAATTTCAATTCGATCTTGATCTCGCGATTCTCAAAACTTTCGGACGTCTTGATTCGCGTGTTCCTGTGCAGGGCCAACTGGTCCTGAATCGTCGCGAGCCGTTTTTGCAAACCGGCCAGAGTGGGGTAGCGCAGGGCGTGAAAATAATCATAAACGCGCTGATACTTTTCGCCCGTCGAAAGATCGGCCTCGGCCAAAATAGTTTGAACCTCCTCGCGCTCAATCAAATCCCTGGGCGCATAGTTCTCGCGCCGCGCAATTTCGTCAATGCGCTCCAATAAATCGTAAAGTTTGTTGGCTCCCGGCTGAACCGTTACCGCCAGCCCTTCCATCGCCGCCCGACTGGCGTCGTCCCATTGCAACAGCGTTAAAAATTTGCGGATCGGCGCGCCGCCGACGTGCAGAAATTTTTGGAGTCCGAGAGACAGGGTTTGAATCCGGATAAAATCCTCGCACAACTTTTTACTGCTTTGCAGATCGATCCATGGCATATACTGAACGAGAATTTGATTGTCTGGCGCGCCCGAGGATTGAAGTTTGTACAGGATCAAGCCTTTCTCCACGTCGCTGTATTGACGGTGAGCGCGGTTTTCGGCCAGGTTGAGGGCGATCTTTTCCGCCGAGGATAACGCGGGCGTTATCAAGGCGGGAACTTGCTCCAGTCCCAGCTCGCGGGCCAGCGCCAGCCGGCGATGGCCGGAGGTAATTTGATACCCTTTATTATCCGACTCGGTCAGCAATAGAGGACTGACAACGCCCAGCGCTTGTATGGATTCCCGCAGGGCTTGAGGAATCGGTCCCAGTGAAAAATCCGTCGCGCGATTCTCCGCGTCCACCTGCGCGGTGGGAACGCGCGTCGGCGGCGGCAGGTTTTTCAAAAAGTCTTGCGGAATGATTGAGCCGGGTCGGGTCGGGTTCATCATGTGGATATATTATGGAACGCTCGGGATTGCCAGTTTTTTTTCTGATTTTATTTTTAGCGGCCGGTTGTTCCGAGCCGCCTCCCGGCATGGTGCGGGTGACGGGTGGTTCGGTTTTGCTCGGCTCCGACCAGACAGACGCGGATAACCGGGCGCAAAAGCTGGGACTCGTCAAACCCTGGTACGCGGACGAATCGCCGACGCGCGCGGCGCGGATCGAGGATTTTTATCTGGACCGCTACGAAACCGCCAATCGCGAATATTATATTTTCTGCCAGGCGACAAACCGGCCTCCGCCGCCGCATTGGAAGGCCCAGAAATATCCGGAAGGCGCGGGCGACCTGCCCGTAACGTTCGTCAGTTTTTACGACGCCGCCGCTTACGCCGAGTGGGCGGGGAAACGCTTGCCCTCGGAGGCGGAGTGGGAACACGCCGCGCGCGGCCCGGACCGTTTCGTCTATCCCTGGGGCAACGAGTTTGAAGCGCAGGCAGCCAACCTCAGCCGATACAAAAATAGACGAAAGAAAAAGGGACTCAAACCGGTCGGCCATTTCCCCCAGGGCGTCAGCTTCTACGGAGCGTACGACATGATCGGCAACGCCTGGGAATGGGTTTGGGATTATTACGGGCCGTATCCCAACAGCAAATTCAAAAGCCCGGAGTACGACAAAAAAAAAGTGGTGGTGCGCGGCATGTCCTATTTAGGAGTGGGCCACTTTCCGAAAAAAGATTACGAAGACGTCGTGGCCATGAAATCCCGCGCCGCCTATCGTGAAGGGTTAAACCCCATGGCCAAAAAAAGCGACGTGGGGTTTCGTTGCGCGAAGGATATTTCCTGATTTTCAATCGGACAACAAAGGAAACCAACCATGCCAGAGTTTCGAGTTGAGAGAACCAGCTTACGCGGCTCTCTGGAAAAACCATGCGACGAAGCGGTTTTGAAGGAAACACGGGAGACGACCGGCGAAGACTCTCTCAAGCCCCGTGAGGTTTGGGTGATCAACATGGATTTACTGGATGAAATGATCACCTTCCGGGACAAGTATGGCGAACTGATCCTCGACCATGATCCTACATTCCCTCAAATCCCAGACTCCATAGAAATATACGACGACTGGCGGGAAACAAAACGCGAATCCGGGTCACCTGCTCCCCATTAACTGATCCAGGCGCTGTGTTAGGATTTGGATCAAAAACTCGAAAATTAACGATCAAACCTTGGAAAATTTCGTCGCGTATAGTTAACGTGACAGCGCCTTAGGTACATACATTTTAAATTTAGTATTTAATTGTAGGCAAAATGGAGAGAATAACGGTGGTAAAGCCAACTGATACGATGGACGCGGTCGACCCTAAGCGCCCGCACTTCAACTTCGATAACAGCTTCGCCCGCGCCTTTGAAGGCTTTTTCGCGCCCTGCCAGGCAGCCCCTGCGGTCGCCCCGAAACTGTTGCAACTCAACAATGCGCTGGCCGAAGAGCTTGGCCTTGATCCGGTCGCTCTCGATTCAGAAGCAGGCTTGGCGATTTTCTCCGGCAATGTAGCGCCTGAAGGAGCAGAACCCCTGGCCCAGGCTTATGCCGGGCACCAGTTTGGCGGGTTCGCCCCGCAACTGGGGGATGGACGAGCGCTTCTCCTTGGCGAGGTGATTGATACCCGACAACGACGCCGCGATATCCAGTTGAAAGGATCGGGCCCCACCCCGTTCTCTCGCGGCGGAGACGGCAAGGCGCCTCTTGGTCCTGTGTTGCGCGAATACCTGATCGGGGAAAGCATGCATGCGCTCGGCGTCCCGACGACACGAGCCCTGGCGGCGGTTACCACCGGGGAGGAAGTTTATCGGGAAAGACCGCTGCCCGGCGCTGTTCTTACCCGTATTGCGGCTAGCCACATCCGCGTCGGTACCTTCCAGTTCTTCGCAGCGAACGGCGGCGCCGACAAAGTTCGTGAACTCGCCGATTATGCCATTGCGCGTCACTATCCCGAAACGGCTGACGCCGAAAACCCTTATCTGGCATTCTTCGCGGCCGTCACCGACGCCCAGGCGGCCCTGGTGGCGGGCTGGATGAATATTGGTTTCATCCACGGAGTGATGAACACCGACAATATGACGATTTCCGGCGAGACTATCGATTATGGACCCTGCGCCTTTATGGACGCCTATGCGCCGGGCACGGTGTTCAGCTCCATCGACGCCCATGGCCGCTATGCCTATGCTAACCAGCCGGAGATCCTGTCCTGGAACCTTACCCGATTAGCAGAAACGCTGATCCCGCTTGTCGATCCGGACAAAGACCGGGCCATCGAATTGCTGACCGACACGATCCAGAACATTCAGCCCCTCTATGAGACTCACTGGCTGGCCGGAATGCGGTCCAAGATCGGTTTGTCGACGGAAGATTCTCAAGATCTGGATCTGATCAACGATCTGCTATGGGTGATGAAAGACGGGCATGGGGATTTCACTCTCGTCTTCCGCCGTCTCTCCCAAGCCGTGCGCGGTGATAACGACGCGGTAC
>JAJDBB010000069.1 GCA_029261555.1 Nitrospinaceae bacterium
GGACCAGGTGAAGAACCCGGCGCCGAGCAGGATAAAAATGAACGATAGCGCCTCCGCCTGCAGGGAATGTTCGTCGATATTCAGGGCAAACCCGACGCTGGTCCCCAATGCCGCAAGTTGCGCCAGAGACAGGTCGACGAAAATAATTTCACGTTTCAGAACGTGGATTCCAAAGTAAGTGAATATGAGCGGAAAAATGAGGCAGGCCACAATTGGTGCGGCCATGAAGGTGAAGTCCATTATTTCCCCGCGTTCCCGGAAAGTTTGTCGGCGATTTGGTCGACCAGGTAATCGATCAGCTCGATATAGGTATTCACTTGCGGCTCTCCTTTGATGTGAACGGGGAGAACCGCGACGCTTCCGCCGGATTTTTTCGCCAGCAACTCGGCCCACTTGGGCGGATAGTAATTTGCGTTCAAAATCAGTTTTGATTTCCGCCGTTTCATCTCCACCGACAGTTCCGCCAGATGGCGCGGCGACGGAAGGATGCCGGGACGGATTTCAATATTGCCCAGATACTTTAGTCCGAAGCGGTGGAAAAAATAACTCCAGCTACGGTGATAAGTAGCGATCCGGGTTCCTTCGAAGTCGTGAAGCTTTTTATGCCATCCCTTGAGCTTCGAGGCGACCCTGGATTTAAATGCATCCGCATTGGCATGATAGGTCTTTTCGTTGTCCGGGTCGAGAATTGAAAGCCGTTCCGCCACTGAATCAGCGAGCGTCATCCCGTTCACGGGGTCCATGGAATAATGCGGATTGCCAAATGGGTGAATGTCTCCCATGGAACGGTCGACGATTCCTTGCGGGATTTCCAGGATGGGATCGATTCCAAGAGACATATCCAGGTTGCCCATTTGCCCAAAGCGCACCTTTCGGTTTCGGCTCCCTTCGATGATTTGCGGAAGCCAGGTTCCCTCAAGGTCGAGGCCGTGGTAAAGCAACAGGTCCGCCCGGTTCATCAAGCGCATGAAACTGGGCTTGGGATCGACGTAGTGCGGATCCTGATAGCCGCGGCAAATAAAATTTACCTCGACCAAACTTCCGCCCACTTCTTCCGCTATTGCGGCGAGATCGGTTGTTGTGGAGACAATGTTCAATTTTGCCAACGCAGGATTGGGGAGCAATAGAAATAAAATTAAAAGGCTCCCCGCAAACAACTGAATTTTTAAATTGTAGAAATTATAATTAGTCATTGGAATAAGTTCCTCCAAGGGATTTAATAAGTGTGGGCGGGATGCGAGCCGATTGTGAAATTGAGCTGTAACAATACCTGATGCTCGTTGTCGAAGCCTCGGCTTCCGCTGTTTTCGTAATCGATATAATTGTATTGAAGCCGAATCGCTTGAAATTCGCTGTTGGCAAACGCCAGCAAGGCGCTGTAGCGGTGCGTATCCTCTTCGCCTTGGTCGTCCTGGTGTAATCCGACAAAACCGTACCGTCCCTGAATCCACCAGCGTTGATGTATTTGGTACTGTACAAAAGTGTACACACCTCCGACGTCTTCGTCGGGTCCGGCGAATCCCGTTGCGGGATCAAAAGGTCCCGTTTTGAACTTAGCCAGATACTCGGATTGCCAGATCAGAGAACGAAAACGGGTGCGGTTCAACGGACTCCAAATCAAAGTCATGTCGCCGCCCACAACGTGCGTGCGGTTGTCCTCAAAAGACGTTCCATTTTGGCCGAAGGAGTAAGAGCCGCCCAGTTCCAGCGTAGTGTTCTCGCCTAAATCCCACAGGTTCTTTGAATGGATCAAATATGCCAGGTCGTCGGAGAAATCAGAATTAAACAATTCTTCGTTTCTTCCGTCCATAATCAGGAAATTGATTTCGGAAAACCAGGGGAGGGGAAGGATGGGGTTGAGTCCCAGAGCGATTTCATTAACTCCATCCTCCTCGCCCAAAACGGCGATGTTGGCCAGCGGCGCGTCAATGAACGGGAATTGATGCGTGTGCAGGAGGTTGTGTCTGCCAAACGGAGTGAAATACTTGCCCGCACGCAGGGAAAGGTTTTGAAAGGGGACGAAATCCACGTAGGTCTCTTCGATTTCGATGTTTTCCAAATCGTGAAGCGCCAGAACCGCGACGCCTCGCAAATAATTGTCCACAAACGCGACGGCGTTGAGCTCCAATTCTTGTATATCGAGGCCCGTACTGAGCTCATCGCCATGAGCATGATCCGATTCGCCCGATTTTTTTCGGTTGCCCTCGGAACGATAGGCTCCAAGAACTAGGGCGTTCAGGCTTATCGCGGGATTGAATAGGCGGTTGACGCCGGTGGAGGTCGCGCCCAGTGCGTTGCCTCGTGTTCCAAAGGTCGTGGCCCGTTGGCGCGTCATTCCCTCAACCTTTTTCAATCGTTCTTCCATGAGGTCCAGGCGCTTCAGAGCTTTTGAACCCAACGGTTTGTCTCCTTCATATTCCTCAGATTCCATGTTCTCCAGGATTTCCTGGTCCATCAATTTTTCAAATTCTTTTAAATCCGCGTCCGGGTTTTGGGGCGCCTGAGCAAAAACCTCAGGCGGAGCGAATAGGAAAACGCATAGACCGGTCGCTAATAGTAGCGGTCGCATATGAAAGCTCCAATAAGTTGACACTTGCAGTCGGGCAAGAGGCTCCGAAGAATCCCTACGGAATGCAAGGGGTTCTTGGGCGTCGGTAATATCCCAACGGGCAAGAAGTTATTTAGGGTTAAGAAAAACGGTCAGAATTAAAAGAAAGGCGGGGGATCGCGACTGGATAGGCGGAAAGTGATTTTTTGCTCCGCCAACTCGGAAGTAAAACTCAGAGCAGACGTTGAGTGAGAAATGATAACTGACCCGGAGCCTTGGGAGGCAAGGCTGGTATTCGACTGGCTCCATTGGCAGGCGGAGCAATCTTGTTCAGAGTGGTCCCACTCCAGGTCGTGATTGTGCAACACCGGGGAGAACCCGGAGATGGCGATAAAACACGCCAGGAGAAACCAGAATGGCAGGAGCCGATTTTTAGGAGAAAAGTTCATCGAAGCCAAATGAAAAAACCAATGGGGAAACCGAAGCTACAAATTATTAGAACAATATTTAAAATTTGGGTCAACAAAAAATAGTCGTGAATGGGCGAAGCCAGAATTTCAACGCTCACTCGCCGCACGGCGCTTTCGACGTCCGAGGGCGTAACTTCCTCGCCAGGCTTTTTTTGCAACTCCGCTAAAACGTCGTTTAGGAAAATAAATTTTAGCGCTTTCAGGATCAGGCCATAAACGAGCCGGACTACAAGAAAGAACACGCCTTTTTTAAGTTTCAGGCTCTCAAGGAATCCTTTGCCAATTTCATCGAAGGTTTTTTCCAGTTCATCTTTCGGGATGTTTTTCCCGAACTTGGGCGTTTTTTTGAAAACCTCTTTTGAAAATAAATCCAACAAGTCGTGCAATCCCAAAAACATTTGGGAAAGTTTTTTCCCGGCAACGAAAAGGAAGCAGGCGATGGCGCCATGAACGGGTCCCAGAATACCGTACCATGCGACGCCCAACAGGAAAGCGGTCCATTCCAGAATGATATTCCAATGAGCAGGTTCCAGAAAGCGGGCGTCCCAAAACCATAAAACGCCCAGTCCCAGAATAAAACCGAGGGAGCAAAATCGAAAAAGGTTCTTTGCCGTTCCCAACAACAGGTCGGTAAAAAAAGTTCTCCAGTATTGGATGATTTGTTCGCGCGTCATGGGGGAGAGGCAGGCTAAATATTTATGGTCGAATAATCGGCTTCGACGACAAGGATCAGGTCGCCGCGTTTATCGCCTCGCCTCTTGCCCTTGCCCTGGATTCTGAGTTTGCTCCCCGAAGCGGTTCCGGCTGGAACGACGACGGCGAGGTTTTCCCGCTCGCCGCCCGCCTGGTAGGCGATCTTCTTTTTAACGCCGGACGTCGCCTCGGTCGGGCTGATTCTGATTTTCAGATGGACGTTCAGCGAGTCTTCGTCTTGCTGGATAATTTCCGTAGGGGTGATCAAATTCTTCAGCTTGTCCAGCAAAGTGGGGCGCTTCGGCTCTTCAAGATTTCCGGATTTCTGTTTTTGCTGGTCTTTCATTTTTTTTAGCATGAACAGCGAAGATCCGACCGTTTGAATAATGCGGAGTCCCATTCCCAGCCGGCCCAACGGACCGGGAATGAATTGCAACATCCTGCCAAGTCCCCCCGCAGCGCCGCCAAAAAGCATTGATTCGAAAAAGGACGATCCGGAGCGGTATCCCCGGCGGTTGAACTCCCGATTGAGTTCGTTGAAGATGTCGCGCGCCGAGGCATTTCGAAACATATTATTAAGGATATCTTCCTGCGTGTAATTGAACCCCGGTCCTCCGGCCTTTCCGGTAAACATTCCGGAGCGGAACTGATCGTATTCGCGCCGCTTGGCGGGATCGCTCAAAACCCCGTAAGCTTCGGAAAAATCTTTAAATTTTTCTTCCGCGCGCGGGTCTTCCTTATTCCGGTCGGGGTGGAATTCCATCGCTAGTTTCCGAAAGGCTTTTTTTATTTCCGCGTCCGTAGCCTCGCTGGAGATACCTAGTATCTGGTAGTAATTTTTTGAAGCGGGGTTCATATCTAAAAGTTTATCATAAACCCAGGCGCTGGGGATAAGTGGCGGCGGCCTCCCTCGGTCCTTCGAGGTTCAGGCTTTTGTTCAGGAGGGCCAGTTTGTAGGTCTTGTCGATATGGAGGCGTTGTTTCATATTTTCAAAATGCACTAAAACCGGCAGGGAGGGGACGTCCGCTTTCAATTGGACCGGAGTGATGATCAAATCGTCCTTGGCCAGGACGTCGCGGTACTTTCGTTTCATTCCCATCTTGTAGGCTTGATATCCCTTGATGGCTTCCGCGCCGAGGTAGGGTTTTTTGTTTAATACTTTATAAGATTCTGGGATATAAATATTGGCGAAATAATCCGGACCGAGCGAATGGTGGACGACGGTTTCCACTTGCAGGAGACGAACGTTTTCATCGGAAGGCGGTATATGCATCCTGACGTAATAAGTGCGTTCGTGAAAATTGAGGTTCTCGAGAAAAACTATCCCGTAAAGAACGCTGAACTTGAATTGAAGAAATATTCCCAGACATATCCAACCGAATATTTTGAAATATTTTTTCACAACGTCGCTTGCCGGGTTAAAGTGTAGAGAATAGCCTGTTTGGGTGGATCGTTTGCGGTTGGAAAATGCCAAACGATAAAAATATTATCACTTAAACCTGATATAAAATCAACCAAGGCGCAGGGCTGTGGCTGGATTTTAAAATGGGTTTGGACAATGTATAATGCACGCTTGCAAGTTCACGCTGTAACCGAAAGGACCTCAATTTGGAACTCGATAAGGGATATTTAATCGTTTTTGAAGGGATAGACGGAACGGGGAAATCGACTCAATGCAAATTGTTGACCGAATATTTAGACGGCAGGGGAGTTGACGTCTTGCAACTGTACGAACCCACGCACGGAGTTTGGGGCAAAAAGGTCCGAAAAATTCTGGTGGAGGGCCGCGACGGAGTTTCGCCTGAAGAGGAGCTATCTTACTTTATAAAGGACAGGCAAGAAAATGTAGCGAACAATATCCTGCCAGCTCTCAAGGAAAAAAAGGCGGTGGTGATGGATCGCTATTACTACTCCACCGCTGCTTACCAGGGGGCGATTGGATTGGACCCGGAAAAAATTCGTCGCGACAACGAAGCCTTTGCTCCGGTGCCCGACCTGGTGTTCATGTGCGTGGTCCCGCCGGAGGAATGTCTCAGGCGGATTCGCGAGGACCGAAACGAGGAGCCCAATACCTTCGAAAAGATCGAATATTTGCAGAAAGTCCAAAGTATCTTCGACAGTTTCTCTGGTTCGCATATTCTCAGAATCGATTCCACCCCTTCTCTGGAAGAAGTACATAAAGTCCTGCAAGGCGAGATCAATAGATTGATTGGGCTTTCGTGAATAAATGAAAAATATTGTTTTGGCAATTTCCGGCGCCAGCGGCGTGTGCTACGCTCAGCGTTTGTTTGAACTTTTACAGCCCAAGGTTCGTCTGCACGTTACGGCTTCAGAGCGCGGGGCCGAGTTATTGAAGCTGGAACTGAACATGACCCTCAACGATTTCGAGGGAGACAACGTTACCGTTTACAAAAATAGTCGAATGAACGCCTCCATTGCCAGCGGATCGTTTCCAATCGACGCCATGGTGATAGTTCCCGCCAGCATGGGAACGGTAGGTAGGATCGCCAATGGAATTTCCGGAACGTTGATTGAGCGCGCGGCAGACGTAATATTGAAAGAGCGCAAAAAATTAATCGTGGTTCCGCGCGAGACCCCATTCAACACCGTCCATTTGAAAAACCTTTTAGCGCTCGACCAGGCAGGCGCAGTTATATTGCCCGCCTCTCCCGGGTTTTATCATCGCCCCGACACCATGGCCGGGCTGGTGGATTTTGTCGTCGCTAGAATTCTCAATCAATTGGGAATGGAGCAAGATCTGCTCCCTCCCTACGAGCCGTGAACTTTTTTCCGGAACCGGACAGGCAATGATTTATCTGGACAATGCCGCCACAAGCCCCATGGACCCGGAGGTCGTCCGCGTGGTTCAGAAATCCATGGAGTCGGATTTCGCCAATTCCGGGACGCCTTATAAAATCGGGTTTGACGCCAAAAGTAAAATTGAAAACGCCAAAGAGGAAATCGCACAGGCGTTAAAGGTTCCCCCGGATTTCGATATGGTATTCACTTCCGGCGGAAGCGAGTCGAACAACCTCTTTATCAAAAGCGCCTGCTACCCGGATAAAAAGGCCGCCTGTCTCGGGCTGGAGCATCCCAGCGTTGTCGAAGTTTTGAATTATTTTGGTCGTTGTGGAAACGAGCCGTTGATCCTGACTCAATATTTGAGAGAAGGAGGTATGGACCTTTCCGCCTGCGAGGAATTGAAACGCCAACGGGCGCGATTGCTTTGTCTGTCCCACGTTAATAACGAATTGGGTTCCGTGAACGATCCGGTTGGAATAGGGCGCGCTCTGAAAGCCGAGTCGCCTCAGACGCGATTGTTTATGGACGGGGTGCAGGCGTTGGGAAAAATTCCCATGCAAGCTGAAATGTGGGAGTTTCTATCCGGATACTCGCTCTCTGCGCACAAGGTCGGCGGTCCCAAGGGAATCGGGCTATTGATTTATCCATCTCGCATGCAACTGGATCCGCAAATTCACGGCGGCGGTCAGCAGGGGGGCGTGCGCTCCGGAACCCTTCCGACGCCCTTGAT
>JAJDBB010000070.1 GCA_029261555.1 Nitrospinaceae bacterium
GCCAACGCGGGGAATGTTTTCATTGTCAGGGATAGCCAAGGTTTTAGTTTAGTGACTTACGAGCTAGGAACGGGGGGGATTGCTGGCGGTGTTGAAACAATTTTCAATCAAGATGGCCGCAATAGAGATTTAAGAATTGAAGGAAATACAGAACAAAATTTGCTTTTTGTTGACGGGGGAATCGAAGGAATAGGGATCGGAACTAAAACGCTCGCGCCTTGGAGTACAGTCCGCCACCCTATTCAATGGGACGGCGACGGCGGGGCGATTTGGCAGGACGCGATTAATTTTAATATGTCCGTAAATATGTACGACGCTGGCTCACAGGATATTTATGTTATGAATCCGGCCCAAGGCGCGGCCATGCTCCGCCTGACTTCCCCGGTCGGGAACGACGGTTCTTTTGATTTGAAGGTCGCGCCGGACGGTATAAATGGAATTACTTGGCAAAGCGTTTTTTCAGGCGGCACCATCGAAGCGGTTATCAATAATCACGGAAATGACATAAATTTTCGGGTTGAATCCGACGACGAAGCAAACGCATTTTTTGTCGATGCCGGAAACGACAACATAGGGATAAACACGGGAACTCCCGACACTTCGGCAACGCTGGATATCGTATCAACCACAAGGGGATTTTTACCCCCGCGCATGACCACCACGCAACGGGACGCAATAGCAAGCCCCGCAGAAGGTTTGGTAATTTACAACACCACCACCAAAGTTCTTAATTTTTACAATGGCGCCGTTTGGGGCGCCGTCTAGGGAGGTTTTAAAATGAAAAAGATTTTTTTGTTTACCGCAATTCTGTTTTTTCTTTTCGGCGTTGCCACAGCGCAAGCCCAGGCCGTTATCGACCCGGCGACCTATGAAGTTAAACGCGATTATTCCTTGAATCCGGACGGCGTTGATTTCTGGAATGTCGAGGTCGAGCAAACCTTGCCGGAAACGACAATCCCGGCGAAGGCCGCGCAAACCGTTCCCGAAAAAAAGAATACTTTCAAAATGCGCGACCTGGGCGCAGCGTTGAATAAGGCCAATCTTACTATTAAAGAATTTGAGGGGAAGATTGCCCTTTGGCAGACGCGCCTGGACCTGATGATCGCCAAGCGCGACGTTTTAAAGGGGCGATACGACCGGGCCAAAACCGAGGCCATGAAAGTCGCAAACATAAAAAACGTTCCAGGGAAATAAACTTTCGTTGATCGCCGACTACATCGATCAATTAAAGGAGTTCAACAAAATGAAATCTTATTTCACTAAAACGCTGTTTTGTAAAATAGCAGTCCTGCTTATTTCACTCGCGTTCACTACCGGGTGCGGCGGCGGGGAAATCCTCCAAAACCACGGCACGTCGACGGTGGAAATTAAAGCCGAAGACGGGTCTGTCACCTGGAATTCTGGAACAAAGAAGAAAGGGCTGGACTTCGATTTAAAATTTTATGCGGCCAAAGACTCTAACGGCCAGGTGACCAATATGCTCGTTTTTATTAACGGCTCGTCAGACAACGTCGACGGCGAGGCGCCCCAGCTTGCCGCCGGGGACGCTTTAAAAGAAAAATGGAGACAGCAAGGCGAGGCTCTTGGAAACGCCGCTCAAATGGCCGGACAGGGCGCTACGGGCGGTGGCGGCAAGGGCACAGGAGAAATTATAAAACGCCTCAATTCAAGACAGGACTTCGCGACGGACCAACCATAGGTAGAAATTCCCGCCCCATTGAAAGGGGCAGGTGGGCGGCGGCAACCGCCCAACCGACCTGTTACCCAGGCCACTGAATTCACAGCTACCCCTCTCTCGAAACGGAAGGAGTATAGCATGCGATCATTCATTGCCTGGGTAGGAGGTAAAAGCCTCCTCGCTGAAGCTATTGTTAAGAAATTTCCACAGCATCGATGTTATGTCGAGGTCTTCGGCGGCGCGGGCTGGGTGTTGTTCAAAAAGGAGCAGGCGAAGGTCGAGGTCTACAACGACCTCAACGGCGACCTGGTCAATCTCTTCCGGATCGTCAAGCGGCGGCCGGCCGAACTGAAGGAGCGGATGAGCCTGGCTCTTTATTCGCGCGAGACCTACTACGAATTTTTAAACGCAGAATACAAACACCTCGACGAGGTCGACCTTGCCGCCCGATTCTACTGCTTGATCAAGACAGCCTTTGGATCTAACCCTGATGGCCATGGGTTTGGATATTCGAAAACTCAACCAGCGCGGACGCTCTGGAACGACGAATTGATCTCCAAAGTCCAGGCTCGGTTGAAGCGAGTTTATATTGAAAACAATCCTTTCCAGAAAATCCTTAAAGCCTACGACTCGCCGGAGACGCTGTTCTATTGCGACCCGCCGTACTATCTGCCCGGCCAGAAGTTTTACCAGCACGACTTCAAGGAAGACGATCACGTGGCATTGAGGGAGGCTTTGGGGAAGGTGAAGGGCAAGTGGATCCTTAGCTACAACGACAGCCCACAGATCCGCAAGCTCTATAGAGGATTTAAGTTGAGGAAGACGGCCACGATCCGCTACACCATGAACAATAAAAGAGAAGCCCCCCGCCAAAAATCTGAGATTTTAATTTCAAACTTTTAGGCCAGCTCCTGCCTCTATGTTACATTAAAGGAAAAACAGGGAGAGGAATATGTCGATTCATATTTTTGGGAATACACCAGCAACCCGCCCAATAACAGTTAAAGGATATTGCCCCGATTGTGGCGATTCGGTCACTTTTGACTCCTTACGCTCCGTAGACCTGACGATAACTACTCACGAAAAGGGCATACCTCAAACTGGATCGGGAACTTGTCATGCTGGGTTAAGGAGTTGCCCTGGCGCTGATTGCCATTTTTTGGTGTTTTATATTTATGATCCAAGTAGCGGAGAGACAAAGTTTTTCCCCCCAGTTAAAATTTCTTTTGACAAAAAAAATCTACCAAAAAAAGTTTTACAAGCTTTTGAAGAAGCTATCGATTGCTTTGCTAATGAATGTTTTATGTCAACCGGTATGATGATTCGCAAAACTTTGGAGGAGGTGTGCGCAGATCGTGGAGCTACAGGTGACAATTTATTTAAGAAGATTGAATCATTAAAGACCAAAGTGTCAGTTCCTAATGATTTTTTTGATGGGTTACATAATTTAAGGTTTTTGGGTAATGATGCCGCACATATCGAGTCGCAAGTTTTCGCAAGTTTAGGGCATAAAGAATGCCAAGCTGGGTTGAACGTGTTGCGCATGTTTTTACAGTCCGTCTACCAATATAAAAGTATCCTTGAGGAACTAGATTCCCTTAAAAGCTAATCAACCATCCTCCCCTCAGCAAGAAGTTATATTGACCTTTTTCTTGGTGGGCGATGCCCTTAATGCAAGCACCGTGCCGCCTTCCGCCCACGTCCTGCCTCGTTATCCCAAACTAAGTGCAATAAAATCCCAAACTAGATGAGCGGTTATACCAACTGCACAATTACCGCACAATTCACAAAAAAAGGAGCTAGCCCAAAAAGCTAACTCCTTGTAAAATTTGGTGGAGCTGAGGGGATTCGAACCCCTGACCTCTTGGGTGCGATCCAAGCGCGCTCCCAGCTGCGCCACAGCCCCTTATATTCTTTCTTATCCAAGCGAAACCGAAGCGATTATCATTCTTTTTCCGGCCTTAGCATTATCCGGCCTCGGTCTTGCGCGCAAAAAAAACTACGCTAAGCGCTCAGCCCACTGCTTGCGCCAAATTGGCCCTGGCTTGTCGTTTGCGGTCGTTCTCGTTCAATTTTTTCTTTCGCAGGCGAATACTTTTGGGAGTGATCTCGGCCAATTCGTCTTCGTTCAAATAGCCCAGCACTTGTTCGAGGCTCATCCTTCTTGGCGGCGTCAGACTGATGGTGTCGTCGGAACCGGAGGCGCGCATATTGCTCAGCTTTTTTTCCTTGCAGATGTTCACGACCAAATCATCGTCTTTGTTATTCTCGCCAACGATCTGCCCTGAATAAATTTCCTCGGCGTGACCGAGAAACAGGGTTCCCCGTTCCTGCAGATTGTAAATCGAAAACGCAGTGGTGACGCCGTTTTCGAGGGCGATCAGTACGCCGTTGACGCGGCGAGCCAGGTCGCCGCAAAAGGGGATGTAATCCTGAAAGTTATGGTTCAATACGCCGGTCCCGCGCGTCAGTGTCATCAGTCGAGAACGAAAACCGAACAGGCCGCGGGTGGGAATTAAGAATTCCAGCCGAACCGACCCGGGACTGGTGTGCGCCATGTTTTTCATGACTGCCTTGCGTTGCCCCATAGACTCCATGACGGAGCCCATGTAACCTTCCTCAACGTCGACGACGACGAACTCTTGCGGCTCCAGGGTTTTTCCATTCTCAATTTTCAAGACGACTTCCGGACGCGAGACGGCGAATTCATAACCCTCCCGGCGCATGGTTTCGATCAAAATGGTCAAATGCAGTTCGCCCCGCCCCGACACCTTAAATGCGCCGTTGGATTGGGTTTCTTCCACGCGCAGGGCGACGTTTTGTTTAGTCTCCTTGACGAGCCGGTCCCGTATTTGGCGCGAGGTGACGAACTTGCCTTCCTTACCCGCAAACGGGGAATCGTTGACGAGGAAATTGATCGACAGCGTAGGCTCGTCGATCTCGATCACGGGCAGCGATTCGGGCCAATGCCGGTCGGCGACGGTTTCGCCGATGTCGACTTCTTTCATCCCGGCGATTCCGATAATGTCTCCGGCGCAGGCGGAATCGGTTTCTACCCGACTCAGGCCGGAGTAGGTGAACAATTTCGTGGTTTTGAAATTCTGCATGTCGCCGTCGCGCCGGATCAACGTGTAATCCTTCGACGGATCGAAAGCGCCGCGCTGAACCTTACCGATACCGATTTGCCCGACATAATCGCTATAGTCGATGGAGGAGACGAGCATTTGAAACGTGCCGTCCTTTTCCACAACGTGCGGCTCTACCTTGTCGACGATGAGGTCCAGCAAGGGTTTCATGTCTAAATCTTCGCCTTTAGGTTCCAATCGGCAAAACCCCTGCTTTGCAGAGGCGTATATGACGGAAAAATCAAGCTGTTCGTCGCTAGCGCCCAGATGGCCAAACAGGTCGAATATTTCGTCCAGGGCTTTGTCGGGGTCCGCGCCGGGGCGGTCGATCTTGTTAATCACGACGATGGGTTTGAGTCCCAGGTCGAGAGATTTTTTGAGGACGAACCGGGTTTGCGGCATCGGCCCTTCGGCGGCGTCGACGATCAGCAAAACGCCGTTGACCATTTTCAGAATGCGCTCGACTTCGCCGCCAAAATCGGCGTGGCCCGGGGTGTCGACGATATTAATTTTATATTCCCCGTGTCGGATGGAGGCGTTCTTGGAAAAGATTGTGATGCCGCGTTCTTTTTCCAGGTCGTTGCTGTCCATAATGCAGGTTTCCGCCAGTTCGGAGTCGCGGAACATGCCGCTCTGGCGTAAAAGGCAATCCACCAAAGTGGTTTTACCGTGGTCGACGTGGGCGATGATTCCTATATTGCGTATAAATTTACTTTCCATAAGCCTAAAAAAATTCCCGGTAAAATATGATTGAGTGGGTGAGTGGTCGAGGTGTGGTTTTTTGATAAACAGGTTATTCTATCAAACTTGTGTCAATAACCCAAGGAATATCCTTTGTCTACTCCAACGCGCTTTAATCCGCGCCTTATGTGGAATTAATTGGAAATAAGAGAGGAAGGGGTTTCAGCGGCGGTTCAGGCCAGGGCGGTGGTGGATTGCCGGTCTCCTCTCCAGTAACGGGCGACGTCTGCGCCGTCGATAACCAGCGACGCGCTGTTGAGAACGAGCGTCGCCAGCAGCCAATAATAAAACGCGCCGCCTTCCGGGATTTCGCTCCAACGCATCCAAAGCCAGGGAACGGTTAATAGCCAGGGGGCGTGCCCCAGACCCAGTAATCTCACGAACCCAAACTTCATGTACAAGGCCATCATGAGAGGCATAGCCACCAACATTCCGACAAAAACGACTTTGCCTTCCAGCGTGTCTAAAAATAAAATTGGTAAAATCAAATTCGCCGTCAGGAGAGCTCCGATCCATGCCTGCCAAGGTTTTTTCATGGCGAGAATGTTTTTGTTAAATCCAATCATCGCTTCAAACACGATCATCTCTCGTTTTAAGCTTTGAAAGATTGCGGAACCGCAATTTTATATTTCACAGTCGCCGCTTATTATTTTGGAAGCCTTTGGGCGATCCATTGATCGATGGAAAATTTTCCGCCCCCGGTCAATACAAGAACCGCCGCAATGGCCATCGCCAACAAATGATATTCAAACCCCTCGCCCGACTGATTGCCAAACCAGTTCATGAAAAATCCGTTGCCCCAATGAACGGCGACGACCGCCCCCAGCATGACGTAGAAAATTCCGGCGGCGCTCAATCGGACCAAAAACCCGAAGATCAACCCAAGGGCGCCGAGGAATTCGCTCGCAATCACCAGATAGGGAACGACGACGGGAAATCCCATTTGCGTGGTAAAGAAATCCACAGTGGGTCCAAACCCGTGTCCGCCAAACCAGCCGAAAACCTTCTGCGCGCCGTGGGGCAAAATGACCAGTCCCAACGCCAAGCGCAAAATCAGCGAGGAAACGCTTTCATTCGTCTTTAAAAGTTTTTTTAAAGAATCCATTTCATTTTTTCTCCCGCCATTGGTTTGCAAGCGTCTCGGCTTCGGCTATTTGCGCCGGAGTCATGATTCCGTCCAGTTTGGTTTTTGTTTGCAGAGCCATCTTGTAACCCTTGCTACCGGCAAGAGACAACCATTTGTAGGCTCTCACAAAATCCTTGGGGACTCCCCAGCCCAAATAATACATCATCCCAAGTGAATGCTGGGCGTTAAGATACCCTTGGTTCGCAGACTTCCTGTACCATCGGATCATTTCATCGTAATTTTTTTCAACGCCCTGCCCCCGGTAATACAAGACTCCAAGGTGATATTCTGCGTCGGCAAATCCCTGATCCGCGGATGATCGAATCCATTTCACCGCCTCCGTATAATCTTTATCGACGCCTAAGCCGTAAATATACATCTGCCCCAGTTTCAATTGAACTTTGGCGTCGCCCTTCTCGGCCAGGGGAGTCATTATTTTGATTGCCGTTTTGTAATCTCTCGCCAGAAGGGCTTTGTCTATGCGGTCAAAAACCGATTCAGTTTCGGCGGACAAACCTGAGGCAAAGGCGAAAACCAATATTGCCGTCGCAAAATAAAGCAACCGTTTTATTCGCATACTTTCTTTTCAGGCTTGGGAAGGGGACGGCTCTATCAAAAACCAGTTCCTAATCGCAGATGGCTTGAGGCAAAACAAAACCAATCGTCTGGTGTTTGTTTTTAATTGATTGTTTGTTCAAAAAACTTTTGGAAGGTATGAATCATGTAATCCATTATTTCAGCCGTCAGGTTGGGAAACACCCCGACAAAAAAGGTATTTTCCATTACGAAATCCGTATTATCCAAGGTTCCATAAACCCTACAGTCGATATTTCTATAGGCGGGTTGTTTGAGTATATTCCCGCTAAACAACATTCTTGTTTCAATTTTATTTTCTTTTAAATAGTTCACTAAAATTTCGCGAGTGAAATATTTATTTGGTTTAACGGAGATAATAAACGTGAACCAAGAGGGGTCCGCATTCTCGCCCGCCTTGGGAAGTATGAGATAGTCCAAATATGGAGTTAATGCGTCATAAATGCGGCGAAAATTTGTTTTTCTTTTATCCGTAAAATCCGGTAATTTTTTTAATTGCTCTCGACCGATCGCGGCCTGGACGTCCAACGCTTTGAGGTTGTATCCAATGTGGGTGTAGACGTATTTATGATCGTAGCCTTTTGGAAGGTCCCCCCAGCTTTGCTCAAATCGCTTGTTGCATTCTCCGTTCAAAGGGCTTTCAGGTTTGCAAAAGCAATCTCTTCCCCAGTCTCGCAACGACGCGATGATTTTCCTCAATTTACCATTGTCCGTGGCTACCGCTCCGCCCTCTCCCAAAGTTATGTGATGTGCCGGATAAAAACTAAAGGTCGAAATTAATCCAAACGACCCGGCCTTTTTTCCCTTATATGTGGAGCCTAACGCGTCGCAGGTATCTTCAATGAGATGCAGGCCGTGTTTTTCACAAAGAGCCGCCAAAGCGTCCATATCTCCAACATTACCCAATGTGTGCGGGATAAAAACCGCTTTTGTCTTTTTGGATATGGCTTTCTCGATAAGATTGACGTCCATCAGATAGGTTCCGCATTCGACGTCTAAAAACAGCGGGACCAGTCCATTCTGAATAATGGGCGCCAGAGTGGTCGGAAAGGTTAAGGCGGGAGTCACCACTTCGTCGCCTGGGGACAAGCGGTCTTTAAAGTCCTCGGATACTAACGCGGAGATGGCCAGCAAATTCGCGGACGATCCCGAGTTAACCAAAACGACATGCTTCCGACCAAGATAATCGGCGAGCTCCCGCTCAAAAGCCTGGGATTCTTTACCGTAGGTCAGCCAAAAATCAAGAATCGCTCCGGACGCCGCTTGCATTTCTTTCTCGTCGAACACCCTACCGGCGTAGTGGACGATCGATTGCCCGGCGACAAACCGATCCGGCTTGTGCTCCAAGGCGTAGTACTTTTCGATCAACGAATTAATTTCTTTTCTGATTTCTTCTTTGTTCTGTTTTTCAGTCATTGGGTTCTGTAGATTTAGAGAGGAGACGCCCTGAGCTTTTGAAATGTTTAGCGTACCAGTCCACGGTTTTTTTTAGACCTTCCTCCAGGGGGGTGGCGGAGATTGTCTTTAATATTTTATTAAACTTTTCTGTAGAGGAATAGAAATGAGAAACTTCTCCCTCCCGGTGATTCAGGCCGCCGCAATTCAGCAGGATGGAAGAATCCATTATTTTCACAATCATCTTGACCACGTCGATGATTTTATATTCTTTACCATTCCCAATGTTTACTATTCCTCCAATAAGAGACTTGCTAAGCGACGCCTGCATAACCCCTTCGACCACGTCCGTGACATAATTAAACTCCCGCGTTTGCTCTCCGCTCGTCATGCAAAATTCCCGTTTATTATTTAAACAATCCTGAATCAAGCTAGGAACAAGCATTTTGGGTTCCTGGAAAGGTCCGTAGGTTAAAAACGGTCTTACCGTCACAATGGGCATTCCGGTGATTTTATATATCATCTGGCAAAAGTGCGTGGCGGATACTTTGGAAGCGGAATAAGGAGAAACCGCGGATTCCCTTTGTTCTTCGACAAAGGGAGCATCGCTGTCCCCATATTCCTCGCAGGTGCCGACGTTAACAAAACATTCGAGCGGAGCCCCTTCCATCGCCTTAAGCAAGGTCACCGTCCCTTTGATGTTAACGTCTATCATTTCATCCAGCAACTTCAGAGACCGGGCCGGATTGACAAACGCCGCAAGATGAAAGACTCGGCGTGGGCGGATAGACGAGACGCATCGGTTAATGCCGTCCTCATCGTTAACCTCAACTTCCCAAACCGTTATCCCTTTATCAAGAAGATCTTCTATTCGCCAAAGGTCGCTTTGGGGACGAATCAACACATGCACCTTGGCCCCCAGCTCGACCAGGCACCGGGCAAGATGCGAGCCGATAAAACCGGATGCTCCCGTGATTAATACAGACTGGTTTTTAAATTCCTTTTCCATGATTTTTTGAAAGAAAATTTTTGTACCAGGCAATCGTTTCTTTCAATCCCTCGTCCAGGGAGTAGTGGTGGGTCCAACCCAGTATCTCTCTCGCTTTTTTTGCCGAGAGATATTGTTCTGGAATTTCATTGGAGGCTTCCCCCAATACGACCGGTTTCAGATCTTCCAGGTTCGTCAGTTGCAAAATCTTGTCGACTATTTCGAGGGGAGTTTTTTGGATTTCGTTGCTGAAGTTAAACGCTTGGCCATGAATTGGGAGGGTTTCCATTTTTTCGGACAACAACAAATAAGCGGAAACGGCGTCCTTGATGTATATAAAATCCCGGACGTGTTTTCCGTCGCTGCGAATCACCGGAGCTTCTCCGTTAAGCGCCGAACGAATAGTTCCTGGGATCAACCGGTTAAAATTCAAATCTCCGCCGCCGTAAAAATTACCGCATCGGGTAATACAAACGGGAAGGTTATAAGTATGATAGTAGGTTTGGGCGATCAAGTCGGCGCAACTTTTTGAGACGTCGTAGGGATGGGTTCCGGACAAAGAGAAGTTTTCATCGTATGGCAGGTTTTTCTGGTCGCCGTAAGCCTTGTCGCTGGACGCGATCACAACATTTTCAATATTCCCCACCCTGCGGCAGGCTTCCAAAAGGTTATAGGTTCCGCGGATGTTCGATTCGAAGGTGGACAAGGGATCGCGATTGGCGATTCCAACAATCGTTTGAGCGGCCAGATGAAAGACCGTTTGAATTTCATATTCGTTCAAAGTCCGTTCAACGACGTCAATATCCTCCACTCTGCCCGAAACCTGGACGATCTGCATGTTTTCTTGTTTGAGCCGGCAATGCGGAACATAATCGCGAACGATCCCGACAACATTGGCGCCAAAATCCAACAAGCTTTCAACCAGCCAGGAACCCAGGATTCCGGTCGCGCCCGTCACCAGAACATTTCGCTGAAACCAGTGATTTGACGTCACGACCAGTTTATCCAAGGAGCCTGGTTGCTATTACACAACGAGTCCAGAAAAACGACGTCTCGTTGGGTGTCCATGCACTGCCAAAAACCCTTATGGAAATAAACCATCAACTCTCCCTTCTCGGCCAGCCTTTCCATCGGCTCGCGCTCCAAATAACAATTTTCATCGAAAGAAAGATAATCGAAGATTTCTTTTTCAAAGACAAAAAACCCTCCGTTAATACAACCTGAATGGGATTGTGGTTTTTCTTCAAAGCTAACCACCCGATTTTCCTCAATAAATAATTCCCCAAAACGAGAAGGAGGATAAACCCCGCTAATGGTGGCGATTTTCCCATGAGAGCGATGAAACTCCAACAGCGCCTTCAAGTCGATATCGGCCACTCCGTCGCCATAGGTCAGAAAAAACGTTTCGCGGCCGACGTATTTTTCAATTTGCCTTACCCGGCTGCCAGTCATGTTTAATATTCCGGTATTCGCTAACGTGATTTCCCAATCCCCTTCTTCAACCTCATTTTCAAGAATTTTTACGGACTTTGTTTTCCCCGTTTTAACCGCGATGTCGTTATTCATATAATCATAATTAAGAAAATACTCTTTGATAACCTCGCTTTTGTATCCCAGGCAAATAATGAAATTATTAAACCCATAATGCGAATAAATTTTGAGGATATGCCACAATATAGGGCGATTCCCAATTTGCACCATGGGCTTTGGTTTGAACTCGGTTTCTTCCCTTAATCGCGTACCTTGTCCGCCTGCAAGGATGACAGTCTTGATTTTTTCCACTGATCAAATTTCCTCTCGGTTTTAAAACGAAACGCATTTTGCAAGAACTGGCACGCTGCGCTGATTACTGATATATGAGATTCTCCGCCCTTTCGTGCTTCAAATACAATTGGGATTTCATCAATTTTAAAGTTTAAATATTCGGCCTTGATCATCAACTCGGCGTCAATAAACCAATCCTTGGACCAAGGATCAAATAGTTCAAGGTGAGCGCGCTTGAAAATTTTTGGAGTCCCATTCAAATCCCGGGATTTGAGGCCAAACAAAAATGGGATTGTCCCATTATACAATTGCGTCACTACTCTCCGAACGAACCCGTCGTTTCTTTTGGTCCTCCTCACCTTGGCCATGTCACAGTCATGTTCTAAAATATGCTTGATCGTTTTGACCACGTCCTGTGGACTGACCTGTCCGTCGCCGCACATAAAGCCTATATAATCGCCTTCAGCGGCTTTCAATCCACTTATTATGCCCCAACCATATCCTTCGTTTTTCTTTACCCATATTTTCCTGATTTTGGAGTTTTCTTTAACTTTTGAATCGATCAATTCCCCAGTCTTATCATGGGATCCATTATCGACCAAAACCAATTCATAATTTACGTTAGCGGCATGAAAGACGTCAACCAGAGGATCCACCAACAAGTCGATACACTCTTCTTCGTTATAAAGTGGAATCACGATTGAAATCAACATCAAATTATATTGAATATTTTATGGATTTATAATCTGCCGGAGGGCGCTAAAAATAAGGTTTTGTTTTCGCGCCAAGCATTTCGGAAAGGGAATTCCAGCCCAGCCAGATGAGAATCGGGCTGAATTTTATATACATTAATCTTTTTGGGCGAATACTTCCATACTTAAGTTACTTTTATCAAAAGGTCCCGGCTTGACATCCGAATTCAATGATTCCTTTTTTTGCCAATGTAATAGTAAATATTTGATAAAAGCTGATTCTGTTTTTGCCTTCGGAGTCAAGTAGTCGGTAGGAACAATAATTATACTTGGAGGATCGGCTTGGACACGCTCAATAATTTTTTTCTCAAAAGGCCCCCAAAAGGCCTTCCCAAAATCATCGTTTTTTCGATTGTAGGGACTAAAAGTAACCCTGACGAACGTGGCAAAATCCTCTGAAAACAGATTGCGCCTCTCAGAAAACAAATGAATGAAGCTGTCATAACCGGCAAAAAGTATTGGTTGATCGGCTGGAGTATTTTCTTGGATATAACCCGCAATTCTTCGATATCCATTGTAAGTATATTCAGGAACCCTTATGGTTTTGGCATATTTCAGCCCCAAGGGTTTGTCATGAGTCCAATGATAATAACCCGCGTTGAGCGGCGGGTAAAAAAAGTAAATCACGCTCAATAAAAAAGCCGCTCCAAATACCAAATATCTTCCCCCAACATTCTTTTTGAACCATATAAAAAACAAGCCCAATAGGATAAATGTTGGAAGCATGTTTATAAAAAATGTTGGCGGTCGATTGATCAAAACTATCGTTTCGCATTCTATCAGCAAAGCATAAATCAACAAAGACGTCAGGAATAAATGGTCGGCAAATGGTTTTCGTTCTTTAAAAAAACTCCGCAAAAAATATAAAACGCCGCCCAAAAAAGTAAGGATTATCATCCACCATCTCAGGTCCTCAACCAGATAATCATTCAACCCAGCTATCCAATCCGCCAAAGGGAATATGTTCAATGGAGGGAATAAAGCCTTCCAATGAAGCGCTTCCCCCATGTTATAGGATCCGGAACTCATCGGAACCAACTTGGCAAACATTGATTTCGCGGAGGTTTGCGCGATCAGATAGCCGTAAACCAACGCGCCTGGAACCAGACTTGGAATTAAAAACCTTATCAAAGGTTCTTTAACAGATCGTTTCTCATCTTGGCCGGCCGCCCAAAGAACCAGACAAAATATTCCCGCGAAAACCGCTCCAATTCCAAATAAAACCGGTTTGCTGAGTAATGCAAGAAAAACAAATAATCCCGAGTAAACTAGTAAATTAGGTTGGTTTCGGTTCTTGAAGAAACGAAGCAAAAAATAAAAGGATGCGATCATTCCAAGATAAGCAAAACCATGTCCATAGGTGTTTTCGCGAAACACCAATCCAGAAGAAGATAACAGGGCCGCCCAGAACGACCAAATTGAGGAAAGATAAAACCTAGCCACTTTGTACGCATAAAACGTAGTCGCAACGGCGACCAGGGAAACCACAATTCGAGGTAAATAAAGGTTTACGACGCCAAATATTTTAAACAATAGAGCAATAAAATAAATTGGACCGGGCCCATACTGCCAATGAAAATCGCGATAAACCAATTGTCCATTCATTATATTTAGAATGCATTCGATTTCCTTTCCTTCCTCGTAATTCAACTCAAACGGCAAAAGAATAAAGCGCTTGAGAAGCATTAATAGGCATACTAGCGCTAAAAGAATTCGATCGTTCTTCATTATATGATTGGAAGAGTTTGAGTCTATAAAACGGAAAAAAATACTTTGGGGTTGTAAGGCGGATTAAAGAATAAAGCGCTAATCATAAATCCCTTTACGATCATTGCGGCGGATTAAAAACAGGTCCAGCAACATGCGGAGCGAGTCGCGCACGATATGCACGCGCGAATACAGCATATTTTCCCACTCCACCGGGACTTCCTTGATTTTCAACCCGCGCTTTTGCGCAATGTACAATATTTCCACGTCGAAACTGAACCGGTCGATGGTCATCCGGGAAAAGATCGGCTTGCTCGTCTCGCAGCGAAACAACTTGAATCCGCATTGGGTGTCGACGAACCCCTCCAGCGCCACCCATTGCACCAGTTGATTGAAGACCCGCCCCATCCCCTGCCGATACCACGCCTGCTTCTTCGTCACGTTCGATTTCGGCAACGACCGCGAGCCAATGACGATATCGTAACCCTGGTCCAAAATGGCGCGCAAGTTTTCAAATTCCCAAACCGGCGTCGAAAAATCCGCGTCGGATATTAATAAAACTTCGCCACGCGCCGACGCTGTCCCCTGACGCACCGAATATCCCTTGCCGCGGTTGCCGGGATTCTTCACCACCCGACCCTCCTCCGGTGCGAATATTCCCTGAAAAACTTCTATCGTATTGTCATCGCTCCCGTCGTCGACCAAAACAACTTCCCACTCATAATCCTGCTTCAACAAATACTCCCGGACGCCAGGGAGGGTCTTAGGCAAACGCAAGGCCTCGTTGTAAGCGGGAATGATTATGGAAAGGTACATTAACTGGAACAGGAGGCGGTGGGCGGTTTTATCGGGGCGGCGCACCAATGGACTTGTTTTTAAAAGGTTAGCATAAAACCCTGAAAAGCCCTAAACACATATCTCCCAATAAAACGAGGCCCGCTTCTCCCCTTCCGATACAGCCAATAACTTTTGCCACTGGGGACAAAATAGGTTAAAATTTTTTCCGTTTCCGAAATGAATATTTTGTTTGAAAAGGCGCAGGTATGGCTCGACAGTGGTTCGTCATTTTAGCGCTCGCGGGTTTTCTCGTTTCCTGGACGTCGCTTGGCGAGGCCGAAACGGCCAGGGAATATTTTTTACAGGGAAACCAACTGAGCAAGCAAGGAAAGTTCTCCGAAGCGATCGAGGCCTATCGCCTCTCCCTGGAGAAAAACCCCAAGTCCGCGCCGACGCATTACAACCTGGCGCTGGCTTACAAGGGGATGAAACAAAATGAAGACGCCGTCGCGGCCCTGAAGCAGGCGGTCCAACTGGACCCTTATTATCTGGACGCGCACCTTACGCTTGGCAATCTTTATAATTTTATGGAACGCTGGCAGGACGCCGTTGCGCATTTGAATATCGTCGTGCACCGCAGGGCCGGCGACGCCGAGGCCCACGGCAACCTGGGCTGGGCTTACTTGAATTATAAAGACGGCCCGCCGGTTAAGATGCTGACGGCGCTGAATCTGAGAAAAGCCGTCGATCTGTTCCGGGAAAAAGGCATGACGCAAGCCGCCAACGCGACCTGGAAAACCCTGGAACAGGCCGTGGAAAAGTTCAAACTTGACCCATACGATTGGCTGGTCGAACCCGGCGGGCTTTAGACGTTGACGACAAACCGGCCACGCCGCAAAATGCGGCCGGCCAATTTATAAACTATAAACCGAAATCAATCAGGAAGAAAACCATGACTCTTGAAGTGACCCCGGAAACCACGCGCAACGAACATTTTGTGATTTTTGAAACCAATCGCCAGATCGTTCCCCCAGGCACGGGGCCAATCTTTTCCAACGCCGAGGCGGCGCGCGACAACCCTCTGGCAAGCGACCTGTTCCAGATCAAGGGAATTTCCAGCGTCCATTTGCTGGGAACCTCCATCCAGATCGCCAAGGAAGAAAGCGCCCGCTGGACTCGCATCAAATCCAAAATCCTGGAAACCCTGAGAAACCATTTGGGTTCCGAGAGCTAATTTTACCTTCCCGTCGACCCTTAAGGATCAGGGTTTAAAATACTCTCGCAACACCCGGATCATGTAATCATGATCGCTAACCCCAGCCATCTCCCGGACTGAATGCATCGACAGCATAGGACTTCCCGCGTCCGCGGTGCGCATACCCAGTTCGGCGGCGGTGATGGGACCGATCGTGCTCCCGCATTGCAGGTCCGAACGCATGACAAATTTCTGAACCGGAACCTCCGCCCGTTCGCACAGCTGTTCGAAGAAACCCGCCGACATCCCCTCGGTCGCGTAGCGCTGGCCGGAATGAGTTTTGATCACAGGCCCCCCGTTGATCGCAGGTTGATGATTCTGTTCGTGTCTCTCCGCATAATTAGGATGCACCGCATGCGCCATGTCCAACGAAAGAAAAATCGACCGCGCCGACGCGCGCATGAAAGATTCGCGCGAACCGTCAAACGCCAGAGATATCCGCTCCAGCGTGTCTTTTAAAAATGGAGAGCCCGCTCCCTGCGCGCTTTCGCTCCCCACCTCCTCGTTGTCGTAAAACGCCAGGACGCGAGTCGCAGCGTCCAGCTTCTCAGCGCTCAACAAAGCAGATACCGCCGCATGGCAGGAAGCCAGATTGTCCAATCGAGGGGCGAACAAAAACTCCCGGTCCAATCCGCCGACCGCGCTTTTCTGAAGATCGAAAAGGGAAAGCTCCAGACCGAGGATTTCCGACGCCTTGCATTTTGCCTCGCCTGCTACCAGAGAGGCCAGAGCTTGTTCCGTGGGTAATTTTGCGTCCGCCAGCCCAAGAATGGGCGGAAGGTGAGTTTGCTTGTTGAGGACCAGTCCCTTGTCGTTAACGTCCCGGTTCAAATGAATTGCCAACTGCGGGATCCTTAGAATTGTGCGGTCGATTTTTATCAGCCGCGACCGGGGAAGTCCCTGTTTGGTTCGCAAAATAACCCGCCCGGCAAGCGATAAGTCCCGGTCCGTCCAAGTCCCTAGCAAGGCGCCGCCGTACACCTCGACCCCTAACTGGCGATAACCACATTTGTCAAAAGCCGGTTTGGGTTTCAGGCGAAGATTCGGGCTGTCGGTATGCGCTCCGGCAATTTTGAATCCCGCCGACGCCGGCGCCTGTCTGCCGACGGAAAAAACGATCATCGAAGAATCGTTGCGGACGACGAAATACTTACCGTTTTTTTTCAGTTTCCAAACTTCCGCTTCCTCCAACCTTGCAAACCCTGCGTCCGCCAGAGTTCGCCCCATCTCCTCCACTGCATGAAACGGGGTGGGACTGCGGTCGATGAAATCCAGCAAAGCCTTTGCCGATTTAGTTTGAGCTGTATTTTTTTCTTTCATTTGGAGGATTTTAATAGAATTGATGAGATAATGGGAGGGTTAAAACGGCTTTGCGCGTAGAAACTTTTTTTAACATTTTACCAACCGTTTCAACAAAGCATGGAGCAAAACCATGGGCCTGGTCATAAAGGCAGAATTTAAAACCAAAATCGCCTCCCGGTTTTTGAAATTCGACCCCAACCATCCCGAGCAGGATTACCACGAAGAAATTTTCGCGGAAATGTTTCTGGAGTTTCCGCAATTCAAAGCCCACGTCGCCGCCTACATCGAGCGCAATTATTGCACCGTGGTCAACGACGAAGATCACGGCGACCCGCGCGCGTTATTCACGTTTTTAAAACCCGAAGAAGTGCGCCGCCTCAATCAGTGGATCCTCACCCGCAAGACCCAGGCCGTCGCCATAAAACAAACGGGTTTTCGGCGGTGAAACGATCCAGAGTCATTTGACCTTAATATATGGATTTTATTATAATTTTTGCGGCAAACATTAAAGGGGAAATAAAACCCAATTAAATTGTATCTAATATTAATAAGATTTATCCAAGCTGTTGGGAGGGGATGAAAATGGCACAAAACAAAAGAGTTTCCGATAGAAGACAAGGCGACAGAAGGCTGATCAATATTCCCGTGGAAATTTGCACCCGTAAGGCAAGCAGAAGAGACGGCCAGAGAAGAAAATCATAAAATTCTTCTCTGGCGTCAAAATTTAGACCACGCGCCAGGTTTTGGTTTCGTAAATTTAGGAAAAAACCTAAACCACAAAACAAGTCACTGGTATGGCAAAAGGAACGATTTTAAATATTAATTGAGCTGCCCAGGTTTTACTCTACGCTATCCATCCTATTGCAATCTCCCGGAAGTCGATTTAAACAAGCAGCCCGGGGGCGGGGCTGAGGGATACCAGTTTCCGCAGCGTCAAAGCGCCCAGTAAAAACACAATCTCGTTGCACTCCATCCCTGCCTGGAAAACGCTTGCCAATGGCAGGTTGCGAATCGCCGCGCCCACCCTCTCCATCAACGTCGTCCACATCGAAATGAGCGCCAGCAACACGAGTCCAAGTACGTGCAGAAACCAAACTGCGGTCAGCGTGAGTATTCCACTGGCGATCCAGAAATCCCAGGTTTGAACGTGGGAGACGTAACCCAGGGCGGTGGAGTCTTTATCGGAGGTTTGCGCAATCGAACGGCTCAAATAAACCAGGGTCCAGCCAGACAGGGTGGGAATTAAAATCAATACCCCGACCATCCAGCCCTCGCCAATATGACTGAGCGCCAGAAACTTGCACAGAAGCAAAATCCCGGCGGTCGCGAACTCAAAAAAACTGCTCTCGCTCCGTCCTTCCTCCAGGACGGTATCCGGACGACGGAAACGCTGAAAAAGGTTTTTGACGACGGCGTGGGAAGCGGAGAGCCGTCGACCTCCCGAACATAAGGTCAGGAGAACCACCATCGCCAGGCAAACCAGATCGAACGGCAGGACCAGGGCCAGAAGTTTATAAACCAGCGCCAAACCCAGCCCAAGCGTAAAACCGGCGAGCGGAAACCAAGCCGCCGACCGGGCGATTTCTGAGGGGGATGATGTTGAAGGGGACGATTTAGGAGATAGGAAAGTTATGCAGAGCAGGGCGGTAAAAAAGCGTCGCGCCGCCTCGCGCATTAATTTTTTACGGCGACGCTGATGTTACGAACGTCCGCGCCTTGCAGAATTCCCATCAACTTGATCACCTGACCGTAGGGAAGCTCTTTATCGGCCTTGATAATGGCGACTTTTTTCTCGTTATCGCTGGAAGCGCTTAAAAGTTTTTCTATACTCGCGAACGTTTGCTTTTCTCCGTTCAAAAAAATTTGTTTGTCCCGGGTCATTTCTATTTCAAATTTTTTCGAACGCTCGTCCAGAACAGAGGATTTGGATTCGGGCAAGGAAATATCCATCCGGCGCGTGAAATCGACGAACACAGTGGACACCATAAAAAAGATCAGCAGGAGAAACACCACGTCGATAAGCGGAGTCAAATCCAGGCTGTAATTTTCTTCTTCTTCTTTTCGGAAATGCATCGGCGCGCCCTGTGAAGATTTAGTTTCGACTCTTAAGGTTTACTCGCCAATTTTTCGCTTTCGGCTTTTCGCTTTTTGATGAAGTCCATAGACAGCCCCTCGACCAGTTGGAAAGAGATTTCCTCCATTTCAAAAACGTAGTTGTCGATCCTGCCGCGAAAATAATGGTACAAGGCCAGCGTGGGAATGCCGACAACCATGCCCGCCGCGGTGGTGATCAAGGCTTCAGAAATGCCGCTGGCGACCAGGCCGGGGTTCCCCGTTCCGCTTTGGGAGATGACGTTGAACGCCTTGATCATCCCGAACACCGTGCCCAGCAAACCCATCATGGGGGTCAGGTTGGCGATGGCGCCCAGAACGCGCAGGTTGGAACTCAAAAGGGACGCCTCGTGCTGGCCGGCGCCTTCGATGGCGCGTTCCACCTCGTCGAGCTTGCCGCCAAAACGGAGCATGCCCGCCTTGAGGATTCGCGCCATGGAATTGTCGTAGTGGTTGCACAATTGCACGCCCAACTGGATGTCCTTCCAGTTCCAGTGCTCCTGGACTTTTTTCAAAAAATCCTGGTTGATGATATTTTTTCGCCGCAGGCTGTTGGCTCTTTCTATGGCGATCCCAACCGCAAGAATGGAACAAAAGATGATGGGATACATCACCCATCCTCCCTTTTCGATCAGGGAAAGAAATTCCCACTGGGCGACGGGGGACGGAGCTTGTGCAAAAGCGACAGTGGGCGCAAACGCTATAACGGAAGCGGACAAAAGCGCCCGCTTTAAAATAACTTTCAGGGATTTTTTCATGTCTATTGGGCCGTTAATTGGACGGGGAGGGGAAATACATTTTTAGTTCTATTAAACCTTATAGCATGAACAAAACCGCCATATCAAGGCGGAAACCCCGCTTCCTAATTTATTTAGCTTTGTAAAAAACAATGTTAATATAATGGAGTCGTCCCTCAAATTTACCCTTTGGAACATGAACCGATCCACCCTCAGTTATCCAAATGTTATCATTCGGCTTCTGTCCGTTTTGATGGTTGCGTTTCTGCTCTCCAGTTGCGCGAACCAGACGGGAAGATCCGACGATCCGCCGGAAGTCCTTTTGGCCAAGGGCAAGCGTTTCATCAAAAAAAAGAAATGGGAGAAGGCGCAGGACGCCTTTCTGCAAACGCTGGAAGACCATCCGGACAGCCCGGAGAGGATCCCGGCTCTTTTATTGTTGTCGGATTCCTATTATGCCGACGAGCAATACGAAGAGGCGAAATTCAATTACCAGAAGTTCACAGAACTTTATCCGGCCAACCGCAAGGTGGAGCACGCTCATTTCTACAAGGCCATGAGCGACTTCAAGCAGATAGACATCGCCTCGCGAGATCAAACGTTCACCACGAATTCTTTAGAGCTGTTCCAGAAGCTTTTGGAGGATTTTCCCAACGGGCGTTATAAAGGCGCTATCGAAAAAAAAATTGCGGAGTGCGAAAAAAAAATCGCCGAAAACATGTTTTTCATCGGCAAGTTTTATTTTCGCACCCATTCGTATCAATCCGCCATCAAGCGCTTCGACAGCCTGCTGGCTCAATATCCCGACCAAAAATTTAACGACGAGGCCATGTATCTGCTGGCGGAGTCCTATTTTCTGGAAGAAAATTATTCCAAGGCCGGGGAATTTTTCAAAAAATTTTTAAAACGATACCCGCGAAGCGAATTTGCCAAAGAAGCGCGCCTGCGTCTAAGAAAATTCCGGTAACGCCGACCCTATGACCCAGAAACCTTCACCCAACGACAATAAGGACGCGGCGGAAAAACGGAGCGTGGCCGGAGACGACGTCCTCAGCCAATACCTTTCCGAAATCAGCAAAATCAAGCCGCTGGCGCGGGAAGAGGAGCGTCGGCTTTCCACGCTCATCAAAAAGGGGGACGGCCCGGCTCTCCAGGAGCTGGTGCGCAGGAATTTGAAATACGTTGTGACGGTGGCCAACAAATTTAAGGGATGCGGGCTGGCGTTCCAGGACTTGATCGAGGAAGGCAACATTGGCCTCATCCAGGCGGCCAAGCGGTTTGACGGCGAGCGCAACGTCAAGTTCATCACCTATGCGGTGTGGTGGATCCGCCAGGCCATCATGCATTCCCTGGCGGATCAGTCGGGCGCCGTTCGCCTGCCCATCAAACAAGTAGGGAAAGTGTTCAAGATCGACAAAAAGTACAAGTCGCTCACCCAGAGCCTGGAGCGGGAACCCACCGCTTCTGAAGTTGCCACCGATCTTGGGATCGACGAGGAGGACATGGAAACCCTCATGCGCGCTTACCGCACCCACGTTTCGCTGGACACCCCTTTGAAAATAGACCAGGACAGCACCTATTTGGAATTACTGGAGACGCCCAACTACATCCCCTACGACGACCAGATCATCCAGGAGGGACTAAAAAAACAAATTGACGATTTGCTAAAACATCTGCCCGAACGAGAGGAAAAAATCCTGCGCCTGCGTTTTGGTTTTAACAACGGGGAGGCCAGGACGCTGGAAGAAATCGGCGCCGAGATCGGCCTTTCGCGCGAGCGCGTCCGGCAAATAGAAAAAAGGGCAAAGGCCCGATTGGGACTGAAACTCAAGGAAAAGAATGAATCTTCATAAAAAACCGTTCCGCGCGCCGGGATATTCCAAGCCGCCGTTCAGCCCGATCCAATTCGCCCACCCATGACTCTGTTCGTAATTTTAACGCTTTCCTATTTGTTGGGTTCCGTCCCTTTCGGCCTGCTCATAGCCCGGTACAAAAAGGTAGACATTCGCCGCCACGGAAGCGGAAATATCGGCGCCACCAACGTGAACCGGGCGTTAGGAAAAGGCGCGGGGATCCTCACGCTGGTTCTGGATTGCGCCAAGGGCGCCCTGCCCGTCGCCTTCGCCCTAAGTTTGACCGGCGACGATTTTCAGGCCGCCGGAGCTGGGATGGCGGCATTTTTAGGACACCTTTTCCCGGTCTTTCTGAAGTTCAAGGGCGGTAAAGGCGTGGCCACCGGACTGGGAGTTTTTTTGTACGCGACGCCCGCCGCTACGCTGTGTTGTATGGCGGTGTTTGCGATTACCGTGGCCGCCTCGCGTTACGTTTCTTTAGGATCCATGCTGGCGGCGCTTTCTTTGCCTTTGTTTGGATACCTGTTTCACCCCCACGCGCCCTACTGGTATGCCTCTGGCGCCGTCGCCGGCTTGATTGTTTTCAAGCACCGTGAGAACATTGAGAGGTTGTTCGCCGGAACTGAAAATAAATTAGGCCAAAAATAGAAATTGACAAACAGGCCGCATAAAATATAATTAGCCTTTCC
>JAJDBB010000071.1 GCA_029261555.1 Nitrospinaceae bacterium
GGCTGAAAATTTCTCTCCGTTCAAATACTCTCCTCCGAACATTCGTTATTGGATTCAAGACACAAACTAATCCAAGGTTGTAGCTACCTCTAAATGCCGCAGCTATTGCCACCGGGGGCAATACCCATTTGTCATCCTGAGCTTGTCGAAGGACGAGCTTGGAAAACGATGCGGGCTTCGACAGGCTCAGCCTGACAATTTGCTTCCATTTCAAAACGCTAGGTCCAGCGGCACGCTGGCCACGGCGAGTGGCGGTGTTTTTTATTGTGTGGTGTGCTACCCTTTGCGGAAAATTAATTCATTAAGGGAACACGCCATGAACGTCAAACTCCTCGCCATTCTGACCCTGCTGTTAATCCTGATCCCCGCAGCCTCCCCCGCCGCCGCGCGCGTGAACGAGAAGGCCGATTACTCCAAAAACTGGTGCGAAAAAATCGGAGGCAAGCTCCGCGTCCTGGTGCAGAACAAAACCGTGGTCGACTGCCTCACCGACCAGTTCGCGGTGAAGATCAGCTTCGCGGACGAGTGGGCCTCCGCCATCGGTTACGCCCGCTACTATGCCGTCACAACCGGACGCGACCCCGGAGTCGCCCTCATCGTGGAAAGTCCGGCGCAGGAGTTCAGCCTGCTGGTGTTTTTGCTGACCGCGATCAAGGACGACTCCAAAAACTGGCGCGTCTGGGTCGTGAAACCCGAAGACCTCGCACCGGACGGGGAAGAATAGCCTCTCGGCGAGAAATTCTTTTACTCCCTCTTGCAAAAAGGGAATGCCTGCCCGTGGGGGCTTGCCTGCCACTCGCCGTGGAGGCATCGCGCTAGACGCAAGCTCACCGTGGCCGCAACGTTTCCCCTAAACGTTACACTAGCTGGGTCCAGCGGCACGCTGGTTATTCACAGCCCTGTGCAAAGTTATCCCAAAGGCATTAAGTTAATTGGACTTTCTTTGGGGATAACCTGTGGAAAAAATATTAGAGAGGGAGGAGCCTGGTTTTACCGCGTCCGCCAACCCCCGGCGGGAATTTTTTTCATGCCATTTTTTCCCGGCGCCTCAATCGTGGGTTAAAAACCGCGAATGCCATTTCAGGGCTTTAAATAAGTCTAAAGCGGGTGTCTTAATTTTTTTAAAATTTTGTTTGCCTTGCCGGCGATTTTCAAAATCCCGTTAAAGTCAGCCATTAAAGGGGTTCAAAGTTCGCCTTCTGATTGTGAAAAAACTTTTCACAACGCTGTTTCTTTCCCTTTCTGGAAACGGGGATTTTAAAAAACTTTTTTTCAAGCAGTTAGCTCGTCTCGCGACCGACTCAACAATTTTTCTCATCGTTTCCACTCACCAAACTATTTTATTTTTCATAAAAAGTTCTTGGAAAACAAACGCCTAAGCGTTTCAAAAAATAAAAAATTTTTTTGCCGTTGAACCGGAAGGAAGGGTCGCATAACATTTGCCTACTTCCCCCGTAACAAATTCATTTTGGTCTTCATTTTTTTTAATTTTTCTTCCACGTTGCCATGAACGCTCTCTGGAAAAATTGTCTTGAGGAAATTGAAAAGGTCGTTCTCCCGGAGAACTACGACGCCTGGTTTCTTCCGGTGTTCCCCCGGACGCTTGAGAGCGATTGCCTGACGCTTGTTGCGCCCAACGATTTCTACAAGAAGTGCCTGGAAGAAAATTACCGCGACCTGATTGAGTCGACGCTGGAGACTCTTAACGATAAAGTCCTGACTGTTGACATCGTGGTTTGCGAGGAAGGCGAGAAACCTTTTGAGAGTGGGAATGGAAACGGGAATGGCCATGGGAACGGCGGCGCGCCCGCCGTCGAGAACGTGCTGGTGCCCCTTGAAACGCCGACGGTTACGGTTCGCGAGCCTGACGTTTCTTCCTGCCTGAACCCGAGATACCAGTTCGACAATTTCATCATTGGTTCCAGCAACCAGTTTGCTCACGCGGCCAGCATGGCGGTGGCCAGTAATCCGGCGCACGCCTACAATCCTTTATTCGTTTACGGCGGCGTGGGGCTGGGAAAAACGCATCTGCTCCACGCCATCGGCAACTCCATACTTGAAAAAAATCCTGACGCGCGGGTTCGCTATCTTTCGGCGGAAAGCTTTACCATCGACCTGATCCAATCCATCAAGCGCGACGACATGCACGCTTTCCGCAAACGTTATCGTCCGCTGGACGTTCTCCTGGTCGACGATATTCAATTCATCGCCGGCAAAGAGCGCACGCAGGAGGAGTTTTTCTATACCTTCAATACGCTTTACGAATCGCATAAACAGGTGATTCTTTCCAGCGACCGGTTTCCGAAAGATATGCAGAACATGGAAGAGCGCCTGCGTTCGCGGTTTGAATGCGGATTGATTGCGGACATCAAATCGCCGGATTTGGAAACGAAGACGGCGATTCTGTTCAAAAAAGCGGAACAACACGGCAAAACGATTCCCCAGGACGTCGCGTTGTTCATTTGCGGCAATATCAAAACCAACATCCGCGAGCTGGAAGGGTTGCTCTTGCGAATCATCGCTTTCTCTTCGTTCACGCGCAAGACCATCGACATTGAACTGGCGCGCGAGGTGCTCAAGGAGTTTACTCTCGACAAGAACAAGAACTTTACTATACCAATAATTCAAAAAATCGTAGCCAATTTTTTCAAAATCACCGTACTGGATTTGAAGTCCCCCAGACGGTCTCGCCAAATATCTATCCCCCGTCAGATTTCGATGTATTTATGTCGGGAATTCACCAAATTCTCTTTACCGGACATTGGTAAACAGTTTGGGGGAAAAGATCACACCACCGTGCTTTTCGCGCACAAAAAAATATCAAACAATATCAAACAAGACAATGAGTTGGAAAAGACTATCCAAAAGATCATTACCCAGATAGAAGGGCGTTAATCTTTTTAAAAACCTGTTAGTTTTTTGGTGAAAAAGTCTGAATATAGGGTACAATATAATAATGAAGCAACCCTGTACCTTTCTGCTCACAGTTCGCAACAGATTTTTAACAAAATAAACAGGGCATCAAGCGTTGATTTTATAGATTTTATCCAGTCTTTCCACATATTCACAGCCCCTACTTCCTCTTCTGTATAAATATTATCATTTTTAAAAGGGTATAAAAGCATTGTCCACGGACCAGGTTTCGGAAAAAGAATACGACTCAAAAAACATAAAAATTCTGGAAGGTCTCGAGGCCGTCCGCAAACGTCCCGCCATGTATATCGGCGGCACAGGGCCGGACGGGTTGCACCATCTGGTTTACGAGTTGGTGGACAACAGCGTCGACGAGGCGATTGCCGGTTATTGTAAAAACGTCGAAGTGGTCATTCACGTCGACTCGACGGTGACGGTGACAGACGACGGTCGCGGAATTCCCACGGACATTCATACAGACAAAAAAATCTCCGCCGCAGAAGTGGTGATGACGGTTTTGCACGCCGGCGGTAAATTCGACAAAGACACCTATAAAGTCTCCGCCGGATTACACGGCGTTGGCGTGTCGGTCGTAAACGCCCTGGCCGAAACCCTGGAACTTGAAATCAAGCGCAAGGGAATCATTTACACGCAAAAATACGGACGTGGAAAAACTCTCACTCCGCTGGAAGAAACAGGGAAAACCGACGTAACCGGAACGCGCATCCGTTTTAAACCGGATTCTGAAATTTTTAGCGATTTGAACTTTAGTTTCGACGTTTTATCGAAGCGCCTGCGGGAATTGTCGTTTCTGAATAAAGGACTGAGAATTCAGATTACGGACGAGCGCGACGGTAAAAGCCATGATTTCATTTATGAAGGCGGTATTTTTTCTTTCGTCGAGCATTTGAGTAAAAACAAAAAAAACCTGCACGACAAACCCATCGCTATTTCCCACGATAAAGACGATTTCGACCTGGAACTGGCCCTGCAGTATAACGACGGTTACACGGAAGAGATATTCACCTTCGTTAATAACGTCAATACCCGCGACGGGGGAACTCATCTCACCGGGCTCCGCTCCGCTCTCACACGGACGATCAATAATTACGCGACGGAAAAAAATCTACTCAAGAACATGGACCTGAGCCTGAGCGGAGAGGACGTTCGCGAAGGCATTATCGCCGTTTTGAGCATCAAAATCCCCGAACCCCAGTTTGAGGGCCAGACCAAAGGAAAACTAGGCAACAGCGAGGTCAAGGGACAGGTCGAACAGATTATCAACGACCGGTTGGGCGCCTTGTTCGAGGAAAACCCTGCGATGGCCAAGTCCATCGTATCGAAAGTCATCAGTTCCGCCCAGGCGCGCGAGGCGGCGAAAAAGGCCCGGGACTTGGTGCGCCGCAAAAATGCGCTTGAAGTCAGCGCTCTGCCGGGAAAACTGGCGGACTGCGCGGAAAAGGATCCCGCGTTGTCGGAGCTTTATATTGTCGAGGGAGATTCGGCGGGAGGTTCCGCCAAGCAAGGGCGCAACCGGCAAAACCAGGCCATCCTTCCGCTCAAGGGAAAAATCCTGAACGTGGAAAAAGCGCGCTACGATAAAATGTTGGGCAGCGCCGAAATACGCACCCTCATCACCGCGCTGGGCGCCGGGATCGGCAAATTGGATTTTAAAATAGAAAAATTGCGCTACCACAAAATCATCATCATGACCGACGCCGACGTCGACGGCGCGCACATCCGCACCCTGCTCCTCACCTTTTTCTTCCGTCAGATGGAGGAAATCATTCACCGGGGCTATCTTTACATTGCGCAACCGCCGCTGTTTAAAATAAAAAAAGGCAAGACCGAGAAGTATATGAAAGATGAAAAAGGCCTTTCCAAATATCTGGTCGAGCAAGCCACCGATGGTCTGGAGATTGTGGCCTCCGGCAACGGTTCCCAGTCCTATTCCGGAACCGCCCTCGTCCGCCTGGTCGACGGGCTTATCAATTACCTCGAATATCGCGATCGGGTGGCGAAGAACAACATCCCCGTTGGAATTTTAAACGCCACGGCGAAGATCAAGGTCGACGAAAGTAAGTTTTCCAGCCTGGAAGCGCTGTGCGAAACGCTTGGTTCGTTGTTGGACGAGTTGATGGACGACGAGCGGAAAAAAAGTTGCGAGTACAAAAAAGAATGGTTGAACGTCCCTGTTAGTTTTTCCGAGACGCTGGATATCAAGGAATCCGACCGCGATCGCTTGAAGGAGTTTTTGATCGAACTGGAAGACAGTCCCAATGGACAGCGCGCCAAAACCACGCACGGGCGGGACGGCGTCGACCTGAACGCTCACATAAAGAACGCGCGGTTCACGATCGATTACGACGCCGAGAAAAGCGCCTATCAAATTCACATGCAAGGCTCCACCCAGGGCCGGGAATTCAATCTCAACTACAACGCCCGGTTCGTAGGTTCCCCGATCATTCAGGAACTGTTCAGGGTCTACGAACCCATCCGGCCGCTGGACTATCCGCCCTTCACCTTGAACGACAAGAAAGAATCGCGCCAGGTCAATTCGAAACAGGAATTGTTGGAAGCTATTTTAGAGGCGGGGAAGAGCGGAGCGTATATTCAGCGCTACAAAGGCCTGGGAGAGATGAACCCCGAGCAATTGTGGGACACCACGATGAATCCCGAAACCCGCGTGCTCCTGCAAGTCCGGGACGACGATCATCCGGAAGCCGCCAACCTGTTCACCACTCTGATGGGCGAAGAAGTAGAGCCGCGCCGGGAATTCATAGAAAACAACGCCCTCGACGCTAGAAACCTAGACGTCTAACCGGCAAGTCAGCGCCCGGAGCCAGCTAGTGTGACGTTTGAGGGGAACGGTTCGTTGTTAGGTGAACGTGCGTCTCGAATGCAATAAAGAAAAAACGAAAGGTTAGAGTTCGAATTGAGAATCAGCTTTCAATCGCCAACCATTGGCCCCGGCGCCTTCGCCGGAAGGAAAATTTTTTAAATGGCTGAAAATCTGGAGCACATAAATATAGAAGACGAAATGCGGAGTTCCTATCTGGACTACGCAATGAGCGTCATCATTGGCCGCGCTCTGCCCGACGCGCGGGACGGATTCAAACCCGTCCACCGGCGGATCCTCTACGCCATGTACGATCTGGGCAATCGCCACAACCAGCCGTACAAAAAATCCGCCCGCGTGGTCGGTGACGTCATCGGTAAATACCATCCGCATGGAGACACCGCCGCCTACGACGCCATTGTGCGCCTGGCGCAAGACTTCTCCATGCGTTACCCCATCGTCGACGGGCAGGGCAACTTTGGATCGGTCGACGGCGATTCCGCTGCCGCCATGCGTTACACCGAAATCCGCATGGACCCTATCGCGCAGGAAATCTTGCGCGATCTGGAAAAGGATTCCGTAAACTTCCAGCCGAATTACGACGATTCCTTACAAGAACCCAGCGTGCTTCCAGCCGCCTTTCCCCAGCTTTTGGCGAACGGCTCCTCCGGCATCGCCGTGGGAATGGCAACCAACATTCCGCCGCACAACCTGGGCGAATTGATCCGGGCGACCGTTCATTTGATCGAAAATCCCGATTGCCGCATCGAGGAGTTGATGGAAAGAGTGCCCGGACCCGACTTCCCCACCGGCGGTATGATATACGGCCTCGCGGGAATCCGTTCCGCCTATAAAACCGGGCGCGGCCACCTCAAGGTGCGCGGCAAGGTAGAAATCGAAACTTACGGCAAGGACGACCGCGAGCGCATCATCCTCAACGAGCTTCCCTACCAGGTCAACAAGGCCCGGCTGGTGGCGAAAATCGCCGAACTCGTGCGCGACAAAAAACTCGAAGGCATATCCGATCTGCGCGACGAGTCCGACCGCGAAGGCATGCGCGTCGTCGTGGAACTGAAACGCGGCGCAATTTCCCAGGTCGTTCTCAACAACTTGTACAAATACACGCAACTGCAGGAAACCTTCGGCGTCATCATGCTCGCCATCGTCGACCAGCAGCCGCGCGTGTTGAACCTCAAGGAAGCGTTGGAGCAGTTCATCCTGTTCCGCAAGGAAGTCGTCACCCGCAGGACCCAGTTCGACTTGAACAAGGCGCGGGAAAAGGAACACGTTCTCGAAGGTTTGCAGATTGCCGTCGACAACCTGGACGAAGTCGTCGCCCTCATCCGCGCCGCGGAAAATCCCGAAACGGCGCGAACGGGGTTGATGGCGCAATTCGACCTTTCCGAAATCCAGGCCAAAGCCATTCTGGAGATGCGCCTGCAAAGATTGACCGGACTCGAACGTCAGAAGATCATCGACGATTTAAAAGCCGTGCGCGAAGATATAGAGAAACTATTGAATATCCTCGCCCACGAGGAAGTGAAACTTGAAATCATCAAGAGCGAGCTTACGGAGATCGAAACCAAATACTCCGACGAGCGCCGCACGCAGATCATCGAATCTGGAGACGCGGATATCAATTTCGAGGACATGATCGCCGACGAGGACATGATCGTCACCAGCTCGCGCGGCGGTTACGTCAAGCGCCTGACCGTGGACGCTTACCGCGCCCAGCGGCGCGGCGGACAGGGCGTGAAGGGCATGGAAGTGCGCGAGGAAGACGTCGTCGAGCGCATGTTCGTCGCCTCGACGCTGGACACCCTGCTCATCTTCACCACGCTCGGCAAGGTGCATTGGCTCAAGGTGTACCAGATCCCCGAGGCCGGCCGGACCGCCAAAGGCAAATCCATCGCCAACCTGCTTCCCGTCCAGCAGGGCGAAGCCGTCGCCAGCATCCTGTCCATCAAAGAATACAAGGAAGACCAGTTCGTGATCTGTATCACGCAAAACGGAATCGTCAAGAAAACCTCGCTCCAGGCCTACAGCAGGCCGCGCCAGGGGGGCATCATCGGACTCACCCTCGACGAGGGCGACCGCGTCATCGCCGTGAAGCTGGGCGACGGAACCCGCGACCTTTTACTTTCCACCCGCAACGGCATGTCCATCCGCTTTCCCGGAAGCGACCTGCGGGCTATCGGGCGAACGTCGCGCGGGGTCAAGGGAATCGAATTGCGCAAAGGGGACGAAGTGGTCGGCGCGGCGATGATCAAGCCGGGGAAAACCCTCGTCACCGCCACGGATAAGGGCTACGCCAAGCGCACCCTGGAAAGCGAATACCGCGTGCAAAAACGCGCGGGAGTCGGGGTCATCGACATCAAATGCAACGATAAAACCGGCAACGTCGTCGGCGTCGCGCAAGTGGCGGACGACGACGAGATCCTCGTCATCATCTCCAACGGCAACATCGTCCGCATCCCCGTGAACGAAGTTTCCGTGATCGGACGCAACACGCAAGGAGTGCGGCTCGTCAGGTTGAAGGAGGATCAGACGGTCGTCTGCGTCGAAAAATATGTGGACCAGGACGCCTTGCCAGCAACTTCTTCTCCCGCCGAGGGAGAGGAGGAGTAGAGAGTTGGCTTTGCTCCAGCATTTGCGCGGGCTTCGACAGGCTCAGCCTGACAATTTGCTTCCATTTCAAAATGCTGGGTCCAGCGTCACGCTGGTTCTCCCGAAGCGCCGGTGGGGAATCCTGGCGTTGATTTTTCTTTTCGCCTGCGGGCCAAACCCGTCGGAAGCCCTCCTGCAACAAGCCTCGCAGGAATGGTTGCAGGGCCGCCACCACAGCGCCGTTCAGCAGTTCAAGTCCGTGCTGGAAAAAACGCCGACCGGTCCCCACGCCGAAGAAGCCCTGTTTCGTCTGGGCCAGATTTACCACTTCAGCCTCGAAGACAGCAAACAGGCCGCCTCGTATTTCCTGGCCGTCCTTAAATTGAACAAGCAGGGCCGGTTCGCGTTCGACGCGCAAAAACACCTCGCCGATATCGTCGAGTACAACGTCAAGGACTACGACCAGGCGATCATCGAAAACCAGAAACTTATCGACGGGTTCGACCTCGGTCCCGAAGAAAAAGCCCGGCTCCAGTACCGCATCGCTTCCATCTATTTCAAAAAGCAAAATTACGAACAAGCGCTGGTCGAACTGGAGATCCTGCTGGAGGAATACCCGAAAACCGAGTCGGCGCAGGAAGCCGGCTTTAAAATCGCCGAAGTTTTGTATACGATAAACCGGTGCCCCGAAGTGCACGACCGCTACGACCGGTTTGTTTCCAGTCACCCGATGAGTCCCCTGCTGGCGGAGATGGAATTCGTCCGGGCTTCCTGTCTGGAAGAAGAAGGCAAACATCAGGAGGCGCTGAAAGCGTTCCAGGCTCTGGACGGCGGACGCTACAAACACCCCGCTATGGTGGAAATGAAAATCAAGGGAATCACTCAACGCATCAAGAAGGTGAAATAGGGCGCGTCTAAAAATTAATCATGGCCGCGCCGGGCAAGCGCCCGGTGGCAAGGCTTGATTTGCAAACTCAATGTAGGTTGTAGCGTTTACCATATAAGCGGCGCCCACCGGGTCCAGCGGCACGCTGGCCGGTGAGTTGCCGTAAGAAAAAATATCCAATTATCAGAGGTCTTCGGAAATTCATGCTCGACATCAAACGGCTGCGCGACAACCCCGACGAAATGAAATCCCGCCTGCGCGTGCGCGGCGATTACGACGAACCGCTCGCCCGTCTGGCGCAGGGCGACGCCCGGCGGCGTGAATTGCTCGGGGAATCCGAAGCGCTCAAAGGCAAAACGAAAACCCTGTCCGCCGAAGTGGGCAAGATTAAAAAATCGGGCGGCGACGCCGAAGCCATGATGGAGGAAGTCAAAACCATCAAAACCCGCGTCAAGGAATTGGACGACCAACTACACGTCTGCGAGGAAGAAAGCCAGGCCATCGCGCTGGCGATTCCCAACCTGCCGCACGAGAGCGTGCCCGTCGGCAAAGACGAGTCGGCGAACCAGATCGTGCGGACTTGCGGAACGCCGCCGGAATTTTCCTTCCAGCCGAAAAACCATCTGGAGTTGGGCGAGTCGCTGGACATCCTCGACCTCAAGCGCGCCGCGAAAATCGCCGGCGCCCGCTTCGCCGTGTACAAGGGAGACGGCGCCCGGCTTCTGCGCGCGCTCATCCAGTTCATGCTCGATACGCAAACCGACGAAAACGGCTATCAGGAACTGTACCCGCCGTTCATGGTGAACGCCGAGAGCATGACCGGCACCGGTCAGCTTCCAAAATTTGAAGAAGATCTGTTCAAACTGCGCGACGATCCCTATTACCTCATCCCCACCGCCGAGGTCCCCGTCACCAACTACCACCGCGACGAAATTTTAAACGAGAAAGATTTGCCCGTGCGCTACGCCGCCTACACCCCCTGCTTCCGCAGAGAGGCCGGGTCCTACGGCAAAGACGCGCAGGGGATCATCCGCCAGCATCAATTCGACAAAGTGGAATTGGTGCAGTTCGTGAAACCGGAAACGTCCTGGGACGCGCTGGAAGCGTTGGTAGGCGACGCCGAAACGATTTTGCAAAAACTTGGAATCGCCTATCAAGTGTCCGTGCTGGCCACCGGCGACCTGGGATTCTCCGCCGCCAAGACCTACGACCTGGAAGCGTGGTTGCCGGGACAGGACAAGTACCGCGAGATATCGTCGTGCAGTAATTTTACGGATTACCAGGCGCGGCGCATGAAGATCCGCTACAAGAAAGACGGCGGCAAAGCTGAGTTGGTGCACACACTGAACGGATCGGGCCTCGCGGCGGGGAGATTATTCGTCGCCGTGCTGGAAAACTTCCAGCAGCAAGACGGTAGCGTGACCATTCCCGAACCCCTCCGCTCTTACATGAACGGGAAAGAGAGTATTAAAAGGCTATAACGTTTTCTTAAATATTTCGGCGGGAGCAAATATCCAAAATGGAAAATGAAACTTTATATAATCGCCTTGGCGGTTATGACAATATTGCCGCGGTGGCAAGCGACCTATTGCCTCGTCTAATGGGCGATTCATTGCTAGGTAGGTTTTGGCAAAATCGAGGAGAAGACGGTATCCGTCGGGAAAAACAGTTATTAATCGATTTTTTATGCGCAAACTCTGGCGGCCCATTGGTCTATGTTGGGCGAGATATGCTGACCACTCATAAGGGCATGGGGATTGACCAAAATGATTGGGATAGTTTTTTTGCTCACCTTAACGCGACCCTTGAACATTTGCAGGTTCCAGAGAAAGAAAAAAGCGAGGTTTTGGGTTTTATAGAAAGCTTGAAAGGCGATGTTGTCGGTTGAGGGCGGGTAAAAGTTCTCTTTTTATAAATTCACCTTCTTAAAGAACCAACTTATCGCGCCTATGCGATCAGTGAAAATTTCCTTGTTCATATTCTTCAATGGATTTTGGGATGTATGGCAGTTTTCTTTCCGAGATTTCCTCAATAATTATATCCGGCTTTTCCAGTTCAATATATTTTATCAAGGTGGGGTAATCCATATCTTTCCATAGATACGTGGAGCGCTTGAATTTCGTTATGAAAAAAGGCTCCAATTGGAAAAAGAACGAGTCTCTAAAAACAACGGCGTTGAGTTTTTGTCCTTCGCATATTTGTGCGTGCGTGTCATATAAGGTAGCGCCTGGCGGCTCTATGATTGGCGTGCAAGCGCCTTCATAAACGGGCGACAGTGGATAGTTTCCTGTGGGAGGGGTAAGACTCAACCCCATATACCTTTCAAGGTCCTTGTTCGCCGGCGTGAGGCCTATTTTAATATCCGCCATTTCCGGCTGGATCTGGCCTGGAAACATTTTTTCTATTGCCGATATAATTTCATATTGGGCAATATTGGCGCCGTAATAATTCCAGTGAGTGTCCGTTTTGTGATAAAGCTGACGATTCTTTTTCTCGCTAATCAGTTTACTTCTCAGGTCAACCGTTGAGACGCTCGTATGCTGTTTCAGGTAATTGTATAGCTGATCCGTCGCCGTTTCTTCGCTGACTTTAGAAAGGTAGCCCGGCAGTTTATCAGAATAAATAGTGTGTTTATTCGGGGCGACTACAAATAGATACTCAATGCCCTTTGCGTTCAACCAGGACTTGAGGTTGGTCATGTAGTCGCCGACTCTTTTAAGATCTTTTTGGGAATACAAGTTGGCGCCTAAATAATCTCCCACCGGATCCATGCCATAATCGGCGCCGCTTTTTACAGAACCCAAAAACAGCCACCCGTCCTCGCCTACCGTTACGGTTATAGAAGGAGAATCGCCGAGGAAATATTTAATCGACCTGTAATATTCGACAAGTTGAATTTTTAATCCGCTACTCTTCGAGTAATACGCGTTAAGCGGTTTAAGAAAGCCCTTTATTTCCTGGTAATATGCTTTAAAAAGGTTTTTTGTATCTCCCTCGCTTTCGGGTATTTCTGGAACATTTGACGCCTCCTCCTGCTGTTTTTCCGATACGCCCTTATATTTTTCAAGCGCGCCAATAAAAAAGGAGCCAAAGAGCGCTATGCAAAATATTAAAGCAATAGCGCCGTTGTTCAATTTAGATAAAACTCGTGTTTCCATGAATAACAATTCCTAAAACCTGAAATAAAGAAATGGATTGTACGTGGAGGACGCGACTTTTAAAACGCTAAGGGACAGCAACGCGGTCAAGAGCGCCAGCCTGGGGATATCAATTAAAAAAGCGATTTTAACGGGGTTTTTTTCGGATATATTTTCAAGGTATTTTTTAAGCGCCGGATAAACTGGCGTTGATAAAAGTATTCCAGCTAAAAACGCATACAACGCTTCATAAGATAAAACCTGCGCAAACCGGTACGGAGTTATTTGATAATTAGAAATATCGATCATTGACCACAGATAATCAAACGCCTGTGAAAGCGTGTCCGCTCTAAAAAACACCCAACCCACGACTATAACCGCGAGCAAATAAATATGTTGTATCGGCCGCCACGCTCTTTCCAATATTTTTGAAAAACCGGCGTGTTCGCCCGCCAGAAATACGCCGTGAAACAGTCCCCAGAGTAAAAACTTCCAATCGGCTCCGTGCCAGAGTCCCGTCAAGGTAAAGACAGTCAGCAAATTTATATAAACTCTGAGGGTGGACGCTCTACCTCCGCCCAGCGGAATGTAAACATAATCCCTAAACCAGGACGATAAGGAAATATGCCAACGTCTCCAGAATTCCCGTAACGACGTCGCAATATAAGGGTAGTTAAAATTTTCCAGGAATCGAAATCCAAACATTCTACCCAATCCAATAGCCATGTCTGAATAACCGGAAAAATCAAAGAATATTTGTAACGTATAGGCCAAAATCCCCGTCCACGCTAAAAAGAAAGTCAGGTCGTTTCCAGAAATAGCAAAAACGGAGTCTGCAACCTCGCCGAGAGTATTTGCAATTAACATTTTTTTAGCCAGGCCGTAGATAAAACGCCGCGCGCCGCTTGCAAAGAGTTCCAGCGAATGAGTTCGGTTTGTGATCTGCAACGCCACGTCGTGATATCGCACGATTGGTCCCGCAATTAATTGAGGAAACAGGGAGATATAGAGGGCAAGGTTGAAAATATTCCTTTGCGGGAGAACTACTTTTTTGTGGACGTCCACAATGTAAGAGATTGCTTGAAAAGTGAAAAAAGATATTCCAATGGGAAGATGAACGGGGCTTAAATCTATCGATGGGATATCCGCTACAGACAGAAGTATGTTTATATTATCGGTAATAAAATTGGCGTATTTAAAAGAAATTAACAGCGTGAGATTGATCGCTATGCCAAGGACGATGTATCGTTTCGACGGCTTTTGATCTTGAGCCGTTTTTTGAGATTTATAGATTAATAAACCGACAAAATAGTTGGAAGCAATAGAAACTATCATCGTCATGAGATAGAAAGCTTCGCCCCAGGCATAGAAAATCAAGCTACTCGCCAGTAATGTTATATTTTTGAGTATCCTTGGAGAGAGGTAATAACCCAGGAGCACGACGGGTAAAAAAGCGAGCAAGAAAATTTCAGAACTAAAAACCATGGGTTATATGCGGTAAAACGATTCGGGTTTACAGTTGCGCACGGCGATAGTATGCGCCTGAAATTGGCTTCGGTCGCGCGAACTAATTTTTAGAGACTGCGGTTAATTGGATATTTCAGCGGGTGGCACATCGCGGATCAGCGTGCAGCTGGATCCAGTAGGCGCCGCTTACACGGTGAGCGCTAAAGTTGCGTTGGGTTTTCAAATCGAATCCTGCCACCGGACGCTTGCCCGGCCAGCGTGCCGCTGGACCCAGTAGGCGCCGCTTACACGGTGAGCGCTAAAGTTGCGTTGGGTTTGCAAATCGAATCCTGCCACCGGGCGCTTGCCCGGCCAGCGTGCAGCTGGACCCAGTAGGCGCCGCTTACACGGTGAGCGCTAAGTTGCGTTGGGTTTGCAAATCAAATTCTGCCACCGGGCGCTTGCCCGGCCTTAAATTATTTTGCCATGCAGTCGTTGAAAGCCTGTCGGTATTTGTAATTGTTGCCCCCCGATTCCGTCATGGCCTTTTGCTTGCAATCGCCAGACTTGTCGGCGCTGACGGAACTTCCGCCGCTTTCATCCGTAGTCGCGCATCCCGCAAACAGCCCAATCATCAATAAACAAAAAATGATTTTTTTCATTTCATTTATCTCCCAGGTTGAGGGTGTTTTGACTCTAAATTTACTAGATTCCTGGAAAAATAGGGCAAAAATTTCGTGAATCCACCGCTGGTTACTGCCGGGGGAGTTATGGTATAGTATGCGGCTAAATAAAAAACCGTTCCTGGAGGGATGGCCGAGTGGTTTAAGGCGGCGGTCTTGAAAACCGTTGACCGAAAGGTCCGTGGGTTCGAATCCTACTCCCTCCGCCATATATAAAACGCCTTAAATTTAGGAGAGGTGGCCGAGTTGGCTGAAGGCGCACGCCTGCTAAGTGTGTGTAGGTTAATCGCTTACCGTGGGTTCGAATCCCACCCTCTCCGCCAGTTTTTTAATTGTGATTAGGAAGATGAAACGCATGAAACAAAATGGAGTTTGGATACTGGCGCTAACGCTGGCTCTCATCGGTGGCGCGGGCTGTTCTTCCGGCGACGACGAGTCAATGACCGCCGGAGCGGGCGAAGAAAAAACCCTCGCCGAAGTTCAAGGGAAAAACCGCCTGGAAGGCTCGGGCGGACTGGTCAACGATCCCGTTCCGCCGCCGCTTTCTGATTCTCAACTTGCCGAAGGCTCGGGCGGTCAAATGAAGGACCATCCCAATGTCGGCGTTGAAGAGGTGTTAGAGCGCGAGGTGTTTGTGCCGGACAACGTTGAGGGCAAATGGAAAGCCGTGAAGCTCCTCGTTAAAAACAAGAGCGACGAAAGCCTGAATGAAATGCGCACCGTGACGCTGGGCGACAGTTTTGAAATCCCCGCCGCGGAATTCAAAATCACCGTCGGCCCGTTTTTCCCCAACTTCGTGATGAGCGAGCGGAGTTACACGTCCATGAATAATCAGCTGATCAACCCGGCGGTTCAACTTGTGGTTGAAGAAAAAGGAAAAATTATTTATAAAGGGTGGGCGTTTAAAAAATTTCCGAATTTATATTCCTTTGAACACGAAGCGTACGCCTTGGAGTTGGTGGAATCCATCCCCGCAGACGTATCATAAATAGACGCTTTAATCGAACAATGCGCCCATAGCTCAGCTGGATAGAGCGACGGTTTGCGGAACCGTAGGTCGGAGGTTCAAGTCCTCTTGGGCGCACTTATATGTGGCCGGACAACTAGCCCGTTAGTCCGGTTCACCGGTTTTAATGGAGAGGTGGCCGAGAGGTCGAAGGCGGTTGACTCGAAATCAATTGTTCCTCGAAAGGGGGACCGTGGGTTCGAATCCCACCCTCTCTTCCAGTATTGTAAACCCCCTCTTGCAAAGAGGGTTGGGGCGATTCTTCCGCTAAAAATTTCAATGGCCTGTGTGACGCCGGCGAAGCGTCGGGGCCAGTAGCAGCAACTTATTTAGGGTAACGCTACGAGTTTAGAAACATTTGCATATCAAATATTACTACCGGGCATTGCCCGGTTTGGAGAGGTGGCCGAGCGGTTGAAGGCGCACGCTTGGAAAGCGTGTGAAGGCAACCCCTTCCGTGGGTTCGAATCCCACCCTCTCCGCCAGTAAAATACGAAATGGCAGTCTTGTTGGGCCTCGCGCAACATGGCCCTGTGAACCCCGTCAGATCCGGAAGGAAGCAGCGGTAGCGGTCGGTCTTGTGTGCTGCGGGATCACCCAGCAATTCTGCCTTTGAATCATCTGAACAATCCCCCCTGCCCGTCGCGCTTATGGCCTATCAGGTATCCGCCCGCAAATGGCGCCCGCAAAAATTTTCAGAACTCGTCGGACAGGAACACATCGTCCAGACGTTGACGAACGCCATTGAGCTGGATCGCGTGTCGCACGCCTATCTGTTTTCCGGCACCCGCGGCGTGGGCAAAACCACCACCGCGCGCATCTTTGCCAAGGCGCTGAACTGCGAGAAAGGTCCGGCCACCGAACCTTGCGACGCCTGCGTTTTTTGCGACGAGATTCGCGAAGGCCGCTCGGTCGACGTGCAGGAGATCGACGGCGCCTCCAACACCGGCGTGTCCGAGGTGCGGGACATCATCGACAACGTCAACTATGCCGCGTCCGCCTGCGCCTACAAGGTGTACATCATCGACGAGGTGCACATGCTCTCGCGCAGCGCCTTCAACGCCCTGCTTAAAACGCTGGAAGAGCCGCCGCCGAAAGTTGTGTTCATATTCGCCACGACGGAACAGCGCAAGATACCCGAGACCATCCTCTCCCGTTGCCAGAGCTTTGAGTTCAAGCCGCTGTCGCAGAAACAGATCGTCGAGCAGTTGCGCGTCATCTGCGATCAGGAAAAAATTCAGATCGATTCCCGAAGCTTGGGAGAAGTCGCCAAAATCGGCGCCGGGAGCATGCGCGACGCGCAGAGCCTGCTCGACCAGGTGATTGCCTATTGCGGCGCGGAAGTTTCGCACGGCGCGGTGGAATCGGTTTTGGGCGTGGTTGGCCACAGCGCCTTGGAAACTTTTGTCCAGCATTTGATCGATAAAGACGCGGGAGCCTTGCTGGCCCTGGTGGCAAACGCGGCGGAAAACGGCAAGGATCTCAATTTTTTCTGCCGCGACCTGATCGAATATTTCCGCGACTTGCTGTTCGCCGCCGTCGCCAAAAACCCGGAAACAATTTTGGACGGACAGATCCGCGACGTCGAAAAATTAAAACAACAAGCGGGACAGTTTCACGTCGACCAGTTGCACCAGATGTTCCGCGTTCTCTCCGTGGCGGAAATGGAGATGAAACGCAGTTCACTGCCGCAAGCAGTGTTTGAGATGGCGGCGATCCGCCTGACGGACGCGCGGCCCTTTCGCCAGATCGACGAGTTGATCCGGAAAGTCGGAGAAATGCAACCCGGCCCGGCGCAGGCGACGCAAGCCATACCGTCCGACGACTCAAAAAAAAAACCTGAAACGCCCCGACCCGCGTCCGTAGCGGCGGAAGCCCCCGTCGCCGAAACCGCTCGCTCTCAAGAATCTCCCTGGGAGCAAATCCGCATGCAGGTGTGCGAAAAGAAACCTCCCTTTCAACATTACCTGTCTCATTGCCGGGTTCGGGCCTTTGAAGGCGATTCGTTGCACCTGGAATTCGACGATTCTTTCACGCTCGATCTGGTCAAAGACGAGGACAAACAAAGTATCATTCGGGAAACGGCGGAAGCGGTGTGCGGTCGACCGATCAAATTGAAACTGTCGTTGCGGCCCAATGGGTCGGCGGAAGCAAAAACACAGGAGACCGGGAAAACGTCGGCGGCGGAAAAAGCGCCTACGGCGAGCGGGATAGAACCTTCCGCTTCCGGGGCGCCATCTAAAAAGCAGATGAGCAAAACCGAGTCGGAAATAATCCAGAACGCGCTGGATATTTTTGGCGGCGTGGTGATACGCTAGCCGGCGAGGCGCCGGAGCCAGATAAAAACAGAGCGCTGGCCCGGCCGTCGATTGAAAAATGTTAAAAAATTAACATGGCCGCGAGCCGCCCTTAATAAGGGCTGGCGAGTTGCCGTAAGATAAAATATCCCATTAAATAGGCGCTATTGAAAATGTTAAAAAATTTTGGCGATATGTTCAAGCAGGCCAAGGAAATGAAATCCAAGATGGCCGAGTTCCAGACCGAGATGGCGAAGCAGAAGATCGAGGTATCCACCGGCGGCGGCATGGTCAAAATTCAGGCCAACGGATTGAACGAAATCATCTCCGTAAAAATTGACGACGAGTTGATTAACATGAACGACCGCGAAATCCTCGAAGACCTGATCACCGCCGGCATGAACGAGGTGAACAAAAAAGTCAAGGAAACCGCGCAGGCGGAAATGTCCAAATTCACCGGCGGGTTGGACATCCCCGGCCTCACATAGATGAAACGCCCTGCGGCTTTACAAGAACTGATCGCCGAGTTGCAAAAGCTCCCAGGCATCGGGCAGAAGACGGCGGAGCGCTTGTCGTTTTATTTACTGCGCGGGACGAAAGAACGCGCCCAAAAACTCGCCCGCGCCGTGGAAGGCTTGAAGGAAAACATTGTGCTCTGCTCGCTGTGCCATGGCATCGCGGACAAGGATCCCTGCGATATTTGCTCCGACCCGAACCGCAGCGGCGCGCAGATTTGCGTGGTGGAAGAGCCGCACGACGTTTACGTTTTTGAAAACCTGGGCGATTACAAAGGCCACTACCATGTGCTGATGGGCGTTATTTCGCCGCTGGACGGCGTCGGCCCGCAGGATTTGACGGTCGAGCATTTGAAGGTCAAGTTGGAGGAGGACTCCGCGCGCGAGGTCATTCTCGCCACCAACCCGGATATGGAAGGCGAGGCCACCGCCGCGTACATTGCCCGGATGTTGAAGCCGCTGGGCGCGAAAGTCACGCGCATCGCGCGCGGCCTGCCGGTAGGCGGGGACATCGAATACGCCGACCCGGTGACGCTCAAGAAATCTCTGGAAGGCCGCGGACCAGCATAACGCTGCCACTCGCCGTGGGGGCAGATGGTGAAACGTTTTTGGGCAATGCTACGAGCCGCGGTGAGTTTGTAACTCCAATCTTTCCACCGGGCGTTGCCCGGCCAGGCAAGCGCCTGGAGGCAACTAGTGTAACGTTTGAGGGAAACGCGGCAAGTAATGGTGAGCTTGCAACTCTGACTTTTCTACCGGGCGTTGCCCGGCAGCGTCACGCTGGTTGTATAATCACTTGACAAGGCGGCGGAATTCATTTAATTTTGACAGCCTGAATTCCGAATTGACACGAATATCATTCCGGCGTGGCACAATTGGTAGCGCAAACGGCTGTTAACCGTTAGGTTACAGGTTCGAGTCCTGTCGCCGGAGCCAGATACGAAAACCCGCTTCCTTATATAAGGCAAGCGGGTTTTTTTTCGCCTCGTCCACGCGGAAAATGTAAATAATTTGTGATAAGGTGAGCGCAAAATTCCACGAGAGCCGTTTGATGATTAAATTATTAAAAGTATTCGTTCTTGCCCTGGCGCTGGTTCTTTCCGCCTGTGCGTCTGACGGCAATGGAAGCCGAGGCAACGCGGACGATCAGGAAGACCTCCTCATCCGCTCTATCTTTGATCTCGATGAGTTGCTGGACAACGTTGAACGCGGCGTTCCGGACGCCCTGTTAACCCGCGCCAAAGGGATCGTCATCTTCCCAACGCTCTACAAGGCGGGGCTCATCGGCGGCGCCCAGATCGGACGCGGCGTGGTTTCGGTGCGTTACAAAGGCGACGGACCGTGGGGTCCCCCGGCGTTCGTGCGCCTCAAGGGGCTGAGCTTCGGCCTGCAGGCGGGAGTAAAGTCCACGGACCTCGTCCTGCTCGTCATGACCGATCAGGGCGTGAAAAACCTGTTCCGCAAAAGCGCGTCGCTGGGCGCGGACGATTTCGCCATCGCCGCAGGCCCCGTGCGCAAGGATATCTCCGTCAATCCACTGATTTTCGAAAAAGAACGCAAGGCGGTCTACTCCTATTCTTACAACACCGGGGCCTTCGCGGGCACGGCGTTCAAGGGAGCGGTGATCTCCCCGGACCGCGACGCCAACAAGGGATATTACAAACGCGCCTTTAAACCCTCCGCCATCCTGCTCTCCCGCTCCGGCGACAACTTGCCTGACCAGGCGAAACGCTTCGTCCGCGAACTCAACAAACTCGCTCCGGGGAAGCCCCCGGAGGCTAATTAGCGTAACGTTTGAGGAAAGCGGTTCAGAGGTTGGCGAGCTTGGCGAAGGACTCCTCGCGATGACGTTTAGGCCTCCGATTTTTCTCCATCCTATATAGTATCCTGACGGAAACAATCCGTTTCCATCTGTGTTCCTCTGCGGTCACAACTTTTTCACTACCAACTTCCCCTTCCCTGCGGCTTAATTTTTCCAGCCATAATCTATTGCTTTTCAATAGGTTATAGAGTACAATCCATTCTAATAAATCCAAAATTGTTTTGTCGAATGTCTTGATCCCCATGTTGAGAGCGGTCTCTCCGTGGGAAACCGGTTTCCTGAAAGGCTTGGCGCGAGGGCGTTTTTATGACGGATAAAAATAAAGAAATTCTGGTTCTGGGCAGCGCGACACTTTTGATCGCCGCGGTTCTGGCCGCGATCTGGGGAATGTTTCTGGATTCGATGGTCCGGCCCATGTTGGGCGATCTGGGCGCTTCCGTCGCCGGCGGAATTTTTGTTTTGCTCGGCGCGGTTCTGCCTTTCGTTAAACTTGCGGGCAAGTCCGAAGAGCTTTCCGTTCTCGAAGGCCTGCTGGAAAACGAACGACGCGAGGCTCAGGTGCTCCTGGACATTTCCAGCAGTATCTTCGTCGTTCTCGACCCCGGATTCAAAGTCGGTCTCGTCAATAAAACCGGTTGCAGGATGATGGGCGTTCCCCAGGATAAAGTTTTGGGCAAGCATTGGTTCAATACTTTCGTCCCCGTCGAACACCGCAACCGCGCCAAGAACGAATTTTCAGAAGTTCCCGCCGGCAAGGGCGACCTGGTGAAAAAATATCAATGCCCGGTCCTGACCAAGTCCGGAAAAGAAATCGTGATCGACTGGCAGATCACGCGCCTCAAGGATCCGCAGGGGAATTTGTACGCCACTCTGTGTTCCGGGTTGGAGAAGAAAGCCCCGGAGGCCCCGAAGGTTCCGCAGATTTCCAAGGAGGAGCATAACCAGCAGGTCAAAAAACTCTCCGCCGAGTTGGTAATGATAAAGCGGAAGTTCGAGCAACAGCAGGCGGAAACCGAAACCGTGCTGGAGGAGTTGGATCACTGGGACGCGCGGGAGGAATGGTTGCTTCCTTTATTGGCCCGCATGGACAAGATGTCCAAGGAGGAAATCGACCGTAAAATCGAACACGCCCTGGGAAAATTCGGCGAGCGCCAGTCCGTGGACTCGGGCTACATCTTCCTTTTTTCCGCCGATGAAAAGACCATGGACAACACGCATATCTGGTCCGCTTCGCTGGGCGGCTCGGAAATGGAAAAGCCCACGGGCATTCCTTTGAGCGAGTTCCCCTGGTTCCGCAAAAAAATCCTGGCCCAGGAGGTCATCAACATTCCCCGGCTGGAAGAGCTTCCCAAAGAGGCTTCCAACGAAAAACAGGTGTTCGAGTCTCAGGGAATACATTCCTTTATATATGTCCCGATAAAGTTTAATAAAAAGCCTGCGGGTTACATCGGTTTCGAGGCGACGCGGAATTTAAACTGGAACGAAGAGCTCATTACCCAGATGCAAATGATGTCGCGGGTATTTTCCCTGGCCCTCAAAGGCGAGGCGCCGGTCGCGGAAATTCCGACGGCTCTGCCGGAAATTGAACTCGAAACCATTGAAATTGAATCCGCCGAACCCCAAGCCGCCGTTGCGGCTCCGGACCCAGGCCCTCTTTACCAGAGCCTCCTGCGAAACCTGCCGGCGGGAGCGTTTACTTTTGATCACGACCTTCGCGTGACGGGTTGGAACGCCCGCATGGAATCCATCACCGGCGTTACCGGCGATCAGGTTATCGATAAAAACCTGTACGACCTGTTTCCCTTCATGATGGACAAGGAAGAAAACGAACCCATCATCGCCACGCTAGACGGCGAGGAAAATTTTGTCGAATCGAGTCTCTCCCCCTTTGAGGAAAAACCGCAGGAAGAGGCTACCCAGTATGCTGTGCGTCACCTTCCGGTTAAAGACGAGTCCGGTGGGATCATTGGCGGCATGGTGTTAATGGAAGAACCTTCGGGCGCGGTCAGTCCAGCGGCGACCCCGGTCGCGACGGAAGACGCCTCGGCGGCGGTGGAAGAGTATCAATACAAGATTCAGGAATTGTCCGACGAGTTGGAAAAGACCCGCGCCGATTACGACTCCCGTCTGGAAAACGTCAACGGCGAAAAGGAAGAACTGGAATCCGAAAAGGAAGCGTATCAAATTCGTATTCAGGAAATTCTTACCGAGCAACCGGATAAAGAAGAGTTTGAGGCTGAAAAAGAAGCCCTCAATGCGCGTCTCGAGGAGTTGGAAGCGGAGAAGACGGAAGCCGCGACCGCTGTCCAACCTGAACTGGATCGCTTGCGGGAAGAAAAAGAAACTCTGGAAAGCCGCATCGCCCAATTAATTGCGGAAAAAGAAGAGACCGTTTCCGGGGTGAAGGAGGAGTTGCAATCCTGGACCGAAGAAAAGGAAACCCAGGAACGCCGCATTGCGGAATTGAGCGAGGAGTTGGAACAGGCCGCGCAGATTCAAATGGAATCCGAGACGCAACGGCAAACCGTCGCCGACGAACTGGAAGAACAGCGACTGACTTATCAGGAAGAGTTAGAAACGCGCGAGCAGGCGATCCAGGCCGTTCACGCCGAGCGGGAAGAGCTGGAGCAAAAAATAAAAGCCATGGACGAGGAGATGCAAGAGGTTCATGCCACGCTGGACGCCGAGTTGAATTCCAAGCAGAGCGAAGAAGAGGTGGTGCAGGAAACCCGCATGGCCCTCGAAGATCAGGTAAAGGAATTGACCCAGGAGCTTGCCGTCGAGCAGGCCAAATTAAAAACGCATCAGGAAGAGCGCGAGCAGATGGAACTCGAGCTGGCGGACGCGCGGGCGCCGTTCCTCGAGGAGATGAGGGAAATCGAAGCCCGGCTCGAAGAGGAAAGAGCGAAACAGGACGAACTGGAAGCGGCGCGATCTCAGATCGAGCAAGAACTTTTGCAAAGCCGCGAAGCCCTGCACGAGTCGGAAGAAGAATTCGACGAGCGCATGGCGCAACGCACCGAAGAATTGCAGGGTTCTATCGCCCATCTGCAGGGGCAGTTGGAACAGAACGAAACCAAGTCTGTCGCCCTGGTCGAAGCCGAACAACGATACAAGACCATCGCCGACAATTCCGAGTTGATCATTATTTATCTGTCCAAAAGTCAAATGATCGTGGATTTCAACCAGGAGGCGGAATACGCGCTGGGCTGGCAACGGGAGTTGAGCATCGGAGAAGAATTTTTCGACCTGGTCCTGCCGCAGGAAATTCGCGCCACCGTGTCCGGGCAACTGAACGACGAATTGACGCACAGTTCCAGCTCGCGTTTTGAAAGCGCGCTCGATTTGCCGGACGGGGAGATCCACCTCGTTCAGTGGACCCTTCTGCGCCAGGGCGACCCGGACGAGGACGCCGCAAGTTTTGTGGCCATCGGGCGGGACGTCACCGACCTCAAGCGTTTCGAGAAAGCCGAGCGCGAAAACGAAGTGTTCATCAGCGCCGTCATCAACAACGCCGCCGACGGTTTTGTCACCATAGACTCCTCGGGGCGGATCGAGTCCATGAACCCAGCCGCCGGCGCGATTTTTGGACGCTCGCACGAAGACACGGTCGGACAGAATATCGACCGTTTTATTCCCGATTCCTTTTTGAGCAACCCGGAGGGGATCTCCAGCCACTACCTGTTTTCCGGAAAGTCCCTGAGCCAGAATCCGGAGCCGCATGAAGTTTTTGGCAAAAGTCCGGATGGACAAAAATTTCCTATCGAGGTTTCAGTGGGCGAGTTGTATATAGAAGGCGAGCGCAAGTACCTGTGCATTCTTCGCGACGCCGCGGCCCAACGCCGACTGGAGCAAACTTTGATGGAAAGCGAAGACCGATTCCGTCAACTGTTCTCCGCCGAGAGCGACGCGATCGTGGTGATCGATCCCAATACCCGCAAGTGCATCGACGCCAACGATTCGGCCCTGGAATTATACGAATACAATCGCGATGAATTTTTACAACTTTCGGCCACGGAAATTTCCGCCGAGCCGTCCAAAACCCTGGGATCTCTCGACAACTGGGTGCCGGGAAAAATTCACAAGGCCCCGAACCTGTATCACAAGAAAAAAGACGGCGTCATTTTCCTGGCCGAGATCGTTTGCGGCACATTTCGGATGGGCAACGAGGCCAAGCTGTTCTGGGTGATCCGCGACGCGACAGAGCGCCAACGGTCCGAAGACGCGCTCAAGGACAACCAGGTGCAGATGCAGTTGATCATGAACAATCTCGACTCCGCCGTTTACATCAAGGACGGCGAAGGCCGGTACCAGATGGTCAACAAAGTGTTTGAAACGCACTTCAACGTGAACCAGGAAAAAATCCGCGGCAAGACCGATCACGAAATTTTCTCCGCCGAGGTCGCGGACGAGTTAACCGCCGTCGACCGCAAGGTCGTCGAAACCGGAAAACGCATTGAAGCTCAAAACTCGGTCATCCACGAAGACGGGCCGCACACCTATCACACCATCAAGTTTCCTTTGCGCAACACTTCCGGAACCATGTATGCCCTGTGCGGAATCGCCAACGACGTCACTCAGCGCTTGCGCGACGAAGACGACCTGAAACAGTTCCGCCGCCGGATCGAATCGTTGGAAGGCTCCAAGAAAAGCCTCGAAAAAGAAGTCGACACGATCCTGGAAAACTTCAACGGCGTGGTGTACCTGAAGGACGCCGAAGGGCGCTACAAGCGGGTGAACAAAAAATTCGAATCGCTGTTCAACAAAACCGGAAAGCAAATTTACGGCAAGAGCGACTTGGAAGTCTTCCCCAAGGAAATCGTCAAGGAAATGTCCGCGCAGGATCGCAAGGTTTTAAATTCCGGAACGCGGGTGGAATCCGAAGAGCAGGTGTTGTATCACGACGGACCTCACACCTATCACTGGACGCGCTTTCCCCTGCGGGATGAAAAGGGCGTCATCCATTCCGTGTTTGGCATGGGAATGGACGTAACCGCGACCAAGAGCGCCGAGGAAGAGCTGGGTCGCCTCAAGGATCAGGTGGAAGAAATCGTTGAAAGCCGCCTGGAGAAACTCAGGGCCGAGCAGGAACAACTGATCGAAAAGGAAAAGAATTCTGCGGTGGGCGATCTTTCCTCCTCGATAGCCTCGCGGGTCAACACGCCCATCCACGGCATCCGCAACGTCTTGGAGCAGGTGCGCGACCGCGTGCCGATGGAAGAATATTACTTTGGCCTGGTGGACCTGGGGCTGAAAGAATGCGGGCGCGTCACCGACCTGACCGAACAGCTGAAAGCCTGTTTCGGAACCAAACCGGAAAAAAGCGGGACCGTCAACATTCACGACGCGATCGATTCCGTGTTGGAGAATATGCGCGAGACGTTTGAATTGAGAAAAATCGACCTGGAAAAATACTATTCGCCGGAAGCCCTGCCGGTGAAAGCGAATTTGAATCAGTTGCGCGAAGCGCTGAAAAATATTTTGCAAAACGCCGAAGAAGCCATCGCCAAAGGCAAGCCCGGTAAAATACGAATCGTCACCGAAATGGTGGACGGCGAAACGGCGGTCCGCGTTCAGGACAACGGATGCGGCGTTCCCCCGAAAAACCTGAAGACCATCTTTAATCCGTTTTTCACCACTAAGACCGCGATGAAACGCGCGGGCATGGGCCTGTCGGCCAGCCACGGGATCGTGCGCGGGATGGGCGGCCACATTCAGGCGCAAAGCCAGCCCGCCAAGGGAACGACGATCAGCCTGTTCCTCCCCACCGCCACGGGCTCTCTCAAAAGCAACTAACCGGCGCCAGGCAAGCGCCTGGAGGCAGTTAGTGTAACGTTTGAGGGAAGCGGTTCAAATGTCGGCGAGCTTGCCCGGCTCCCCCTTGCAAAGGGGGTTGGGGGGATTCTTCCTCTAAAAATTAAAATAGAAAATCTTTTCGACGGGATTAACGGGAGGCTAGCAGTTATTCTCTCACCTCGCCCGTCATCGGAACGAACACCACGCCGGTCACAAATTTTTTTATCACGCCGGATTTCGTTTTCGTCAGTGTTATCAAATCCTGAGAAAATTTTCGCGACCCCAGCGGAATGACGAGACGTCCACCGATTTTCAACTGGTCGACCAGGGGTTCCGGTATCTTCGGCGCGGCGGCGGTGATCAGGATCGCGTCGTAAGGCGCGTGTTCCTTCCAACCCCGGTAGCCGTCCCCGTGTTTGGTTTTCACGTTGCTGTACCCTAAATTCGTCAGCCGCTTCTTCGCCTGGTCCGCCAAATTTTTAATGATCTCAATCGAATAAACCTCCTTAACGATCTCCGCCAACACCGCGGCCTGATAACCCGAGCCGGTCCCAATCTCCAATACCCGGTCGGATTTTGAAAGGCGCGCGCTTTGGGTCATCAACGCCACGATATAGGGTTGCGAAATAGTTTGGTTTTCTTCGATGGGCAGGGCGGAGTCCGCGTAGGCGTGGTCCTTGTAACGCTCGGTCACAAACCGGGAGCGGGGAACTTGGGCCATGGCCGCAAGAACTCTGGCGTCCTGAATGCCGCGTCCGCGCAGGTCGTCGTCGAGCATTCGCCGTATATCGCGTTCTGAATCAGTTGAAAATACCGGCGGGGCGCCGGCATGGAGGGAAAAAATTACGGCCAAAAACAGCAGGAGGAAAAAACTACAACTTGAGGCCGTTCTTTTTAAGCCATTCGTCGGAATCGAATCGATCTTGAAGAAATTGTAGAAACGCCTTTTCATTGTCCGTTAAGCGGTCGCCGTCTACAAATTGAGGCGGAGCGGATTTTTTCTTTTTACTTTTTGGGGCCGGTTTATTTTCGGCGGGCATATCGTGATTTTCTATATCCAACGAATCCATCAAGCTTTGCAGGTTCAGTACCAGAACCATGAAACTCTGCCCGCAGACTTTTCCGTCCTTCTGGATATCGGAAACGATCTTACGCACCTTCTGCGATTTCAAAACCGCTTCGGTCAGGGCTTTGGACAGTTTTTCAAAATCTTTTTGGGAGTCGTCAGAATCGCTCATTAAATTCCCTTTCAAAAATGACCATTAATAAAACCGTCCAAAAAATAACCCTTCTAAACAACATAATGGGATATTCCGCTCTTGTCAAGCCACCGCCAGGCTGCTCGCCGCAGGGGCAGATCACGCAACGTTTGAGGGAAACCGTTCAAGCATCGGTGAGCTTGGCGTCTCAAACTTTTCCACCGGGCGTCGCCCGGCCGACGAAGGCGTTGGGGCCAGTAATCATTTGTCACCAATTCAAAACTCTGGGTCCAGCGTCACGCTGGCCGGTCAGTATGTTGGGATTGACGAATCAATGCGTTCGGACCACTCGACGATTCCGCCCTTCATGCTTTTGACGTCCTGGAACCCGATTTCTTGCATGGCCTTGACCGCTTTCAAGCTTCGGACTCCGCCTTTGCAATGGACGACAATTTTTTCATCCTTGTCGATTCCGTTGAAACGAGCAATATTTTTTTCCTCGATCAACCCGAGGGGAATCAACTCTGCGCCCTCGATACGGCAAATGTCGTACTCATGTTGTTCGCGGCAATCGATTAGTTTGAAGGACGCCTTGGCGTCCAGCATTTTCTTAACCTCTTCGGCGTCGATCTCCAGATGGCCGTTCGATTCCTCTTCGGCGTCGGAGGCCTGGGGAATTCCGCAGAACTGTTCGTAATCGATCAACTCCGTGATCGTGGCATTCTTCCCGCAGATCGGGCAATCCTCGTCCTTGCGCAATTTCATCTCGCGGAACTTCATGCCCAACGCGTCGTAAAGGACCAGTCGGCCAATCAACACGTCGCCCTTGCCGAGAATGATCTTCAAGGTTTCGGTGGCTTGCAGGCACCCGACGACGCCGCACAAAACGCCCAGCACTCCGCCCTCGGCGCAACTTGGCACCAGGCCCGGAGGCGGCGGTTCCGGATACAGACAGCGGTAACACGGACCTTCCTTGGCGTCGAACACAGAGGCCTGACCTTCGAATTTTAAAATGCAACCGTAGATGTAAGGCTTGCCCAGCAAGACGCAGGCGTCGTTGGCCAGGTAGCGGGTTGGGAAATTATCCGTGCCGTCCAGGATGACGTCGTAGTCCTTGAAAATTTCCATGGCGTTTTCGGACGTCAACCGTTCGTTGTAGGTAACTACATTGACGTCGGCGTTGAGATCGTTGATTCGGGTCTTGCCGGAATCGACTTTCAATTTGCCGACGGTCGATTCGCCGTGCGCGATTTGCCGTTGCAGGTTGCTGGAATCGACCACGTCGAAATCGATGAGGCCCAGCGTGCCCACGCCCGCGGCGGCCAGGTACAACGCCGCCGGAGAACCCAGCCCTCCGGTTCCGATACAAAGCACTTTGGAATTGCAAATTTTCTCCTGCCCGGAGACGCCCACCTCGGGCAACAATAAATGACGGCTGTAGCGGCCGATCTGGTCCTGAGTCAATGCCATGATTTACCCCGTAAATTTTTGTTGTTCAATAAGGATTAGACGCTATTTTATCAAATTGGTTTCAT
>JAJDBB010000072.1 GCA_029261555.1 Nitrospinaceae bacterium
GGCGCATCAGGACGTAGACGGAGCCGGCAACTGGACCAACAGTAAGTGGGCGGTCGTGTTCAAGCGTTCTTTGAGCTCGAGCGATTCCAATGACACGCAGTTCAGCGGCGGAAAGACCCCGATGGGGATCGCTATCTGGAATGGCGGCAACAAGGAAAGAAATGGTCAGAAGGCTGTAACCCAGTGGAACACTCTGGAGTACTAAGCTGGTAGTTTTTTAGACCAAGCAGTATCAACCCAGGGAGGCGCATGTCGCTTCCCTGGGTTTTTTTTTGCCCGGCGGAGCGCGCCACGGGGTAGCCCTGGAGGCAATGGTTGCCGGCTGCGAAGTTTTCTTTGACTGGGATTCTAACTTGCCTAATTATCATTATTGCATTTGATAGGCAACTGTTCCCAAGCGCGTAGCGCCCCCGCATAAGATGCGCCCTCTGCCTCCAGGCGCTTGCCTGTTAGTTTTGAAACTCAGGGTTTCCTTACTCTGATTCCCACCCCATATCCATCCACCGCTGCATCCCGCCATCGCCCACGCACACGACATTTGAAAGCCCGGCGCTTTCCAGGGTATCGGACGCCATCTTGGCTCGTCCTCCCATTTTGCAGTGCACATAAACGGTTTTGTACTGTTTCAGGTCCTCGGCAATATCAGAAACTTCTTCGTGAGGCTGGTTCCGGGCGCCCTTTATATGGCCGGATTCAAATTCGTCCGGACCTCTGACGTCGAGAATCAATTCGTCGCTCCCCAGGTTGCCGGCTTTATCGTGCAGTTGGTCAATTGAAATAATTTCCATAATTATCAATTCCTTTTTATTGAAACGGGTTGTATGTGGCGGCTCGCGAGGAGCGCTATAAGAGTAATACTTTGGATTATACATCAAGATGAAAAGATTCGACCAAGCGTCAAAATTTTGGTGGATTCAAGGTTCTTCACGGAGTTCGGGGAATTATCTGCCGGGGAAATTTTGACAAATTATTAATTATCGAATTGTTACGAGAGTCGCTTGATGAACGGCTAGGCCTTATTGATAAAGGGTTTCCCGGTTATCAGGAAAAGGTTTAAACGTGAATTTTAAAATTTGGTACAGGTTTTGCTCTTTCAAGGTAAAAACTGGGAGTTCATCATGCAAGAAGGATTGTTCATAGCCGCTTCGGCGGGAAACAAACAAATACAAAAACTCGACGTCATCGCCAACAACCTCGCCAACGTATCGAGCGCCGGTTTTAAAAAGGACAAGTTGGTTTTCGAAGCCATGATGCCGCCTTTTGAAAAAACCGGAGAATTTGAAAACGCCAGGAACGTTCTTCTGCCTACGGCGCAAAACAACTCCAGCGTTGCCTATGTGGGCGTTTCAGGCTTTGCTACGGACCATTCGAACGGCTCTTTTGTTAAAACGGACAATCAACTGGACCTGGCTTTGCAGGGAAAGGGTTTTTTCTCTATACAAACCCCCAACGGCGAACGCTATACGCGCAAGGGAAGTTTCCGCCTCGACGAGGACAATCGGCTGGTGACCCAGAACGGAAATCTTGTTCTGGACGAAACCGACAACCCGATCATCATTGATTCGTTCGGCGCGCAAATCGTCGTCGACGCCGGCGGCAATATCAGTTTCGGCAACGCGTTGCAAACCACACCGGTGGGGGCGCTGAAAATAACCGAATTCCGGGACACAAGCAAACTGGTGAAGGAAGGCGGCGGCCAATACAGGTTGGTCGATCCCGAAGCCGTTAAAAACCGCGCGGAAGACAGCATTGTCCGGCAAGGATTTGTCGAAAATTCAAACGTCAGCGTTATGGAGGAACTGGGGGACATGGTTCAAACCCTCCGGGCTTTCGAGTCCTACCAAAATCTGATCCAAACGGTGGATCGAATGGACAATCAAGCGATCAATACATTGGGACGATCGGTCTAATAAAGGAGTCCTGAAAATGTCATTGAATGAGGGAAACCATAGTCAAGCAAGGGAGACGGCAAGATGATTCGTTCTTTATTTACAGCTAGCACCGGCATGCAGGCCCAGGACCTGAACGTCAGCGTGATCGCGAACAACCTGGCCAACGTCAGCACGACCGGGTTCAAGCGCAGTCGCCCGGATTTTCAGGATCTATTTTATCAGCAATTGCGCCTGGTCGGAACCCTTTCTCCTAACGGCAACCAGGTGCCTACGGGGTCCCAATTAGGACTGGGAGTAAAAACCTCGGCGATACAAAAAATATTTCTGCAGGGAGATTTTGTTCAAACTCAAAACGATCTGGACCTCGCCATCCAGGGCGACGGCTTTTTCCAAATCACTTTGCCGAACGGCAACCTGGGCTACACGCGGTCGGGCACGTTCAAACTGGACAACACCGGCCAGGTGGTTACCTCGGACGGTTTGCTGTTAAACCCGGCGATCACGATTCCTCCCAACGCCATCGACATTTCCGTCGACACGCAGGGAACGGTATCGGTGACGCAGGCGGGAACGCCTCAGCCGTCTATTTTGGGAACCATTCAAATCGCGACGTTTCAAAACCCCGCCGGCCTGCAAGCCCAGGGGGCGAACCTGTTCGTCGAGTCCGGAGCTTCGGGTCCGCCCGTTGTCGGCAACCCCGGCATCGACAATCGTGGAACTTTGCAACAAGGGTTTCTGGAACAGTCCAACGTCAGCGTCGTCGAGGAGTTGGTTCAATTGATCACCGCGCAGAGGGCTTACGAGGTGAATTCCAGAACGGTTCAAACGGCGGATCAGTTGCTACAGATCGCCAACAACCTTATCCGGTAAATGGGCGTGATTAAACTATCTTCATTTAAATATTTCATTCTTCCTCCTCTTGTCTTCGTATTGGCGCTGGCTATGAGTTCGTTTTCACACGCGGCGGCGGTGAAAAACCAGTTCCTGTCCCAGGAGAAAATCGTCAGCCAGGGGAAAGCGTTTATGGTCGATCAACTGCCCTGGGACAAGGACCAAATGGAAGTGGAAGTTTCCTTTAAAGGCAAGGGCCTGAGATTGCCGCCGGGAGAGGTGGAATTGAAATTTGATCTCCCGGAACGCGCGGCAAAGTTCGGGTACATGCCTCTGAACCTTAAAGTGATGCTGAACGGAGAAACGCATAAAGTCCTTCGCCTGAAAGCGACGGCCTCCGTTTATGAGGACGTGGTTGCGTTGAACAGCGACGCGCGCAAGGGAAATATTTTAACCTTAGACGACTTGAAATTGTTGCGAGTCAAAAAAACGCCTTCCATGCGGGAGTCGTTTTCCGATATCGGCGACGCGGCCGGCATGGAACTGCGCCGCAGTTTGAACGCGGGCCACATTTTGACCTACAGGGAACTGGAGCAACCGGTCCTGATCAAACGCGGCGACCGCGTCCTTTTGGTGGCGGAGAGCTCTTTACTGAAAATAACCGCTCCAGGAATCGCCAAGGGTAAAGGAGTCGAAGGAACGATGATCCAGGTTCAAAATCTGGAAACCAAAAAAACGGTTTATGGAAGAATAGTTGATTCCAGAACCGTCCAAATTCAACTTCAATGACCATGACTATAAAACAAAAAACCAAAAAATTTATGTGGGCGCCGTTGTTGGCGGCGGTTCTGATACTGGCCCTGAGCGCTTGCGCGGGAAAAGATTCTCTGGTTAAGGAGGCGCGGGAAACGGTGATTCCGGATTCCCTCTACGCCAAGGATAAAAGAGAGGAAGGCTCCCTGTGGCCGGGCGTGACTTATGAAAACATGTTGGCCTCCGACGCCAAGGCAAGTCGAACGGGCGACATCATCACCATCACGGTGGAAGAGAACATCGACTCCACGCAAACCGCCACAACGGATACGGACAAAACCACCTCCATCGAATTGGAATCGGGTCGCCTTCTGGGGCTCCCCAGCAATCTGGGAATCCAGAATTTCCTGGGGAGCGGCAACGGATTCGACCCGAATATCGACGCCACCGTTTCTCGTTCCAACGACGGTAACGGAACTACCACTCGGAGCGGCGAATTGACCGCGACGATTTCCGCTGTGGTTATAGAGGCGTTTCCCAATGGCAATATGAAAATCCAGGCCCAGCGGGCGCTCACTATAAACTTTGAGGAGCAAACGATGCTCCTCAGCGGAGTCGTTCGGCCTGCGGACATCAATTTTGACAACACGGTATCTTCAACAAAAATCGCCGACCTGGTAATCACCTATGTGGGCAAAGGGGTGATCACCGACGAGCAACGAGTTGGCTGGGCGTATCGCATTCTTGGATGGGTATGGCCTTTCTAAAACAGGTGAAAATTATGTTTAGATCAAAACTATTCAAACTCGTTTCAATTCCGGTTCTAGCCGCGTTTCTTTTCGCCTGTCAGGCGGACGTGGACGAGGTGACTGGACCCAGCTTCAACGGCAACAGCGTCGCCGTCACTGCCATAGCGGGCGACAGCGGCTTGCCCTCGGACGGCGTCAGCCAGGCGACCATTCGCGTTGAAGTATTCGATATCAACAACGAGGTAGTGGACGCCGCCGTGGTGGCGCTGACCACCACGCTGGGAACATTAGGCTCCGCTTCCGTGACCACCGTTAGCGGCGTGGTAACGACGACTCTGACTTCCTCTACCGCAGAGGGCACCGCCTTTGTGACCGCAACCTTTGAAAACGTAACCGCCACCACGTCGGTTGCATTCGTCAACTTCCAAGGAGAAGCGGGGGCGTGATGAAAAATTTTTCAAAATTCCAATTCACTCGTTTAGCTTTGCGGGCGCTTGGCCTCGCGGGCCTGCTGGCTCTGGCGATCTTTGTTTCCGCGTGCGACAACGATTCGGGGAGTAAAAACCCGCTCGGACCGTCGGCTACCGCCGCCAGCCTGAACACCATTGCTGTGACTCCATTCACCGCTTCTCTCGACAAGGCGGGAACGGCTACGTTTGCCGCCGCTGGAGGAACGGACACGTTCACCTGGTCGGTCAGCGACGTTACGTTGGGCACTATCGTTTCCGCGACCGGCGTTTTCACCGCAGGAACCACCGTGGGAACGCTGAACGTTACGGCGACAGACGCAAACGGATTGACGGGCACGGCGACGGTTTCCGTCGTGGCGGAAACCCTGGTGGTTTCCCCCGACGCTGCGTCCATCAATCTGGGCGAAACTGTTACGTTTACGAGTACGGGCGTCGCGCCGCTTTTTTGGACGCTGAGCGATATCACGATTGGAAATATCGGATCCACCACCGGCATTTTTGTGGCCGACGGATCGACGGGAACGGCGACGGTCAACGTGGTCGATTCCGAAGGCAACGCGGGTTCCGGTTCTATCACCGTCTTCACGGACAATATGGTGATCAACCCCAATGCCCTGACTCTCGACCAGTTGCCTGCGGCGGCTGTCGCTTTCACAGCGACAGGCAATGTGGGAACCGTATTCTGGAGCATGACGGGCCAGACGGGCGCATACACAGGCGCGACGATCAACACGACCACCGGCGCTGTCACCATTGCCGCCATGCCGACGACCGCGCAGGGAACTCAAACCCTGACGCTTCGCGCCACCGACGGCACGGTGGGAGACGGGTCCGCAACGCTCACTTTAAATCAGCCGTAACCGGAGGCGATTGATGCGGTTTAAATTTTTAAATCTAAAATTTCTAGCGGTTTTGATTCTGGTCGTTGCCTTAAGCGCGGACGTCGCGCAGGCGGCAAGGATCAAGGACCTAGTCAATATCAAGGGCGTCCGTAATAACCAATTGATCGGTTTCGGCCTGGTGATTGGCTTGCAGGGAACCGGCGACCGGGCGACCAACGTGTTCTTTTCCATTCAGGCCGTGGTCAATATGCTGAGGAAACTGGGCGTTACTGTTCCTGAAGCCCGGATTCAACAGCTCCAGTTCAAGAACGTGGCCACTGTTTTGGTCACCGCCGACTTGCAGGCTTTTTCAAAACAGGGGGACCATTTGGACGTCCTCGTGTCTTCGTTAGCCAACGCCACCAGCCTGCAGGGAGGGACGCTCTTGTTGTGTCCGCTCAAAGGTCCGGATGGAGAGGTCTACGCCGTGGCCCAGGGGGCCCTGTCGATTGGCGGATTCTCCGTACAGGGAGCGGCGCGCGGAGTGCAGAAAAATCATCTCACCGTCGGGCGAGTCGCCAACGGCGGAATCGTGGAAAAGGAAATTCCGACCCAGTTTAATTCGAAAAAGGAAATTTTCCTGACGATGAAGCAAACGGATTTTACCACCGGCGAACGGATTGCCCGGAAGATCAACGATATGGTCAAGGACGAAGTGGCCCGGCCCGAGGACGGCAGGACCATCCGCGTCGAGGTACCGCTTTTTTACAAGGACAATACCTCGGCTTTTGTGACCCAGATCGAAACCCTCACTGTGGAGCCGGACACTAGAGCAAAAGTCGTTATCGACGAGAGAACTGGGACGGTGGTGATGGGCGAAAATGTCAGGATTTCAAGAGTCGCCGTCGCGCATGGAAATTTGTTTATTCAAATTCGCGAGGAACCTCTGGTTTCGCAACCGGCGCCGCTTTCCGGCGGGGAAACCGTCGGGCTTCCAAGAACCCGCATTACTGTTGAAGAGGGGCAGGACAAGCTATTAATACTTCCCAAAGGCGTGGCCTTGGGAAAAGTGGTCAACGCTCTTAATTCCATCGGCGTTACGCCCAGGGATTTGATCGCAATATTACAGGCGATCAAGGTCGCAGGAGCTTTGCATGCTCAACTGGAAATTATATAAAAACGGGAAAATTTTTCCCACCAGGGTCCTTTTTTTCCTCTCACGCCGCTTTTCCGTCCAACCGCTTTCTAAAATCAAAGCCTTTATAAATCAGCTTCTTAATTGTCACGCGCTAGGCAGGGTCGATTTGGCACGCTCTGTGCTACTTTATTTTCGTCCGCTTTCCGCTTTTTTGAAAAGGAATGGATAATGGGTTATCTCGAGCCAATCAGAACTCAACAAAATCTTCCGACCATCCTGGGAAAAGGTCAAGCCGACAAACTCCAGACGGCGTCGGGAGCCGGCAAAAAGAGCGATTCTCCGGAAGAACTCAAGGCGTTGTCGCAACAATTTGAATCGGTGCTCGTCAACCAGTTGCTAACGGTGATGCGCACCACCGTGCCGAAATCAGATCTGCTCGGCGGGCATGCCACGGACATGTTCACTTCCATGCTGGATCAGGAACTGGCAGACAAGATTTCCAAAACCGACGGCATGGGCATTGGCGACATGTTGTTCAAGCAATTGACCGCCCTGAAGGAACAGGTTCCGGCGGACGCGATTGGAGAAGCAAAAGACAAGGACATTCCAAAATAGGGATAGACCATGAAGCGTTTATATCAAATTCTCCTGAAACTTCTGACCCAGAAGGCCGTCCTGTACGAAGAGTTTATTGGACTGCTCAAAACGGAATGGAGCGTGGTGACGGAACATGCCTTGGGAAATCTCCAGGAGATTTTGAAGAAAAAAGAAACGCTGGTTCTTAAAATGCAGACGCTGGAGGACAACCGGGAAAAGGTGATTGAAGAGATAGCAGAGGCGCTCGGACTCTCCGGCGAGGAGTTGACGCTCAAGAGACTGGTCGAAACTGACGCCTCTCCCTACTCGGAAAAATTAATTCAATGCAGGAATCGTCTCTTGGGGCATATTGAAACCATTCAGAACCTCAATGAAAAAAACAAAAATCTGATCAGCCGTTCTTCGCAGTCTCTGCAAAAATCACTTTCGTTTATTTACAAAGTGGACGGGGATACGGAAGGTTCTTACCATTCCGACGGAAAAATTGAGGGCGGCAGAATGCACAGTCGTTTGTTAAACGCTAACGCCTGAATTCGGCGTTATGCCCTCCGGTTTCCGGCGGGCGCGGGATTGAGCTATGAGCACTAATATCTTCAGCGTAATGAACACGGCCAAGTTGGGTTTGTTGACTCAGCAGGCGGCGATCGAAGTGACGGGGCAGAACATCGCCAACGTGCAAACGAAGGGGTTCACTCGTCAGGACGTGCGACTGGAAACCACCACGCCGCGCTCGACCGGACTGGGGCATTTTGGCACCGGCGTTCGCATCGGCAGTATCGCCCGCGCGCACGATCAGTTTCTGTTCGGCCAAATGGTCGAGGAAGATATATCGCTGGGAAACTTTACAGCGCGTCAGGACGTCTTCGCTCAGTTGGAAGCTCTGCTGAACGATACCGGCGGCAATAGCCTGAACGCCGGATTTTCCAATTTCTTTAACGGGTTTCAGGATATTTCAACCAACCCGACGGGCCTTGCGGGCCGCTCCGACATTTTGGCGGAAGCTAATAATTTGATTTCCATTTTTAACCGGTTGGGCGAAGACTTGTTCAGCGCCCAGCAAAACCTCGACCGGACGGTCAGTTTTGAAGTCACGGAAATCAACAGCCTGACCCAGGAAATCTCCCGGCTCAATACGCAGATTCACGGCAACGAGCCGGGGCCAATTCTTGCGAACGACCTGCGCGACGAGCGCGACCGGTTGATCCGCGAACTGGCGGGAAAAATCGATATCGATATCCGCGACGAGGCGGACGGGCAAATCGATATCACACTGCAAAGCGGACGCGCGCTGGTACTGGGTGGAACCTCGTTTGACATGAGCACTCAGATCAACGGCAACAACAAGGGTTTTAGCGACGTCCTTTTGGACGACGGCTCCGGCGTTCCCGTGAACGTCACGGCGGATATTCAGGACGGTAGAATACGCGGCGTCCTGGATATGCGCGACACGGAAATCGAAGGGATCAAGGACAAGCTGGACCGGCTGGCGGCGGGACTGGTCCGCGAGTTCAATCGCGTTCACAATCAGGGCCTGGACTTGAACGGCGTTTCTGGATTGAACTTTTTTGAGTCGCTCAGCCCAACCGTTATCAATAATACGAACAACGTGGGAACCGCTACGGTGACCGCAACCAACGCCAGCCCGACCACTTCGTCGGTGGACAAATATGAAATTTTCATGACCGGTTCGAATTCTTTCGCGTTGAATAATTTAACGACGGGTTTGGCTTCGGGCACGTTCACGTTTGCCGCCGGGACCGCGTTCAACGTGGCCAACGGGTTGTCGGTAAATATTTCAGCTGGAGCGGCGGCGGGCGACCGGTTCCGAGTATCGGTTTCAGAAAACGCTTCGAGCCTGATGGCTTTGTCCAGCGATGTGGCGGGCCAACCCGCGCGCATCGCCGCCGGTTTGAACACAACGGCGGACGGAAACAACGCGATCAATCTTTCTGATTTGCAGAACGCGCTGACGTTTGATTCGGTGAGCGTGGTCGGATCTGGATCGGGAGCGTTCACGTTCAACGAATTTTACGACGCCCTGGTGGCGGAGGTCGGGGTCAATTCGGCCAGCGCAAGCAGTTTTAAGGAACAGCAGGACGGTATTATGCTACAGCTTGAAAATCGCAGGGAAAACGTTTCCGGTGTTTCCCTCGACGAGGAAATGTTGAACCTGATCAAGTTTCAGCAGGCATATGCCGCCTCGGCAAGAGTAATCAACGTTATTCAGGAAATGTTCGACGTGTTGCAAAACCGGATTTGATTTGAATTTGGCCGGGGGATTCAACCGCCTTGCGGTTGTTGGAACCGGGTCGGGGAGCGAGTTATGGTAATGCGAGTGACCAATCAGCTGACGCAAAGAAACGCGTTGACAAATATTTTCCGGATCACGGAGGAACTGTTTCGGACGCAACAGGAAATCGCCTCCGGTCATCGCATCAATAAACTTTCCGACGATCCGGCGGGAGTCCGCGACTCTCTTGAGCTAAAAACCTCCATCGAGGAAACCCGGCAATTTAACCGGAACATCGACTTCAACCGTTTGTTCATCAATACCGGCGACGCCGTTTTGGGCGGCGTTACGAATAATCTGGTTCGGGCGCGGGAGTTGGCTATCGACCAGTTGGGCGCGGACTCCAATGCGGAAACGCGCCAGTTCGCCAAGGCGGAAATCGAACAGATCATTGCTTCCACGCTTCAGGAGGCCAACACCACGGTCAACAATCAGTTTATTTTTGGCGGCACCAATAATAGGACGTCGCCGTTCAACATCACCGCTTCGGACGAGATTCAGTATTTTGGCAATAGCCGGAGGTTTGAGGTTCCCATTTCGCGTGGGTTCAACCTGGCGGTCAACCGCGCGGGTTCGGAAGTGTTTGTCGCGGATTTAAATCCCGCTTTGACCGGCTCCGTCGCTCTGGCCGATCTAAACGGCGGCAACGGCGCTGCGGCGGGTTCTTTTGCTATCACCGACCGGAGCGGAGCCAGCGCAACGATCACGGTTTCTGCGGGCAACACGGTCAACGACGTGATAGCGGCGATCAACGGAGCGGGGATCAACGTGACCGCTTCCATTGCGGCCAACGGCCAAGGCCTTCAATTGACCGATTCCAGCGGGGTGATCAACGGAGCGTTGACAGTGACCGAAGCCGGTGGGACGACCGCCGCCGACCTGGGGATTCTGGGGCGACGGGACGGGAATTTTACGGGACTGGATTTGAATGCGCGCGCTACGGCGTCGACTTTGATTGCCGATTTAAACGGCGGCGCGGGTCTTTCGCTGGGTGATATTAACGTTGTCAATGGAGCGGCTTCGGGAACGATCTCTCTGGGTTCAGCGACAACGGTGGGCGATGTTTTGAACCTCATCAACGGTTCGGGGTTCAATGTGACGGCCAGCCTCAACAGTCTGGGCAACGGTTTGAACGCGGTCTCCAACAGCGCTTCGTCGGTGGTGGTGTTCAGCGACCCAACGGGCGGTACGACGGCGTCGGATTTGGGGATCGGCGGCGGCAAAAATATTTTCACCACCCTGATCACTTTGAAAGAAGCGCTGGATAAAAACGACCAGTTCGCTCTGACAGCGTTGCTGGACAATTTAAAGGAAGGGGAGACGACGCTGGGCGAAGGCCGCGCCGGGTTAGGCGGCGTGTTCAGGAGGATGGAGGACGCGCAGGAGTTTCACGATCAGGACGAGGTCGACTTGAACGAACAGTTGTCGAACATAATGGATACGGATCTGGTGGAAAGCGCGTCGAACCTGGCTCAGTTGGAAATCGCTTTGAACGCGACCTTGAGTTCCACAGCGCGCATCATCCAACCTTCGTTGCTTAATTTCCTCCAATAGCCGGAAAGGCGCTTGCCTGGCTGCGGCACGCTGGCGGGAAGTCAGGAAAACTCTTCAAGCAGATTAGTTTCGGGCGCGTTCATCATCGTTTCGTTAACGGGCAGGTCGATGATAAACGTGGCGCCTTTGCCCCACTCGCTTTCCACCTCCAGGGAACCGGAGTGTTTTGCAATGATAGAGTAGCAAACGGAAAGGCCCAACCCGGTCCCTTTGTCTTCGGGTTTGGTCGTGAAAAAGGGATCGAACATTTTGTCCATATCTTCCTTCTTGACGCCAGTCCCGGTATCTTCGAACTTGATCCGCAAAAACGGGATTTCAAACGGCTTGGCTGAAGAGGCGTTGTCTTCTTCTGTCTCGCCAAGGTTTTGTCTTCTCCGGTCCTTGGAAATGAAAAGAGTGTGAACGGTAAACATGCCGCCGCCTTGCATGGCGTATTTAGCGTTGTTGATGATGTTTAAAAAAACCTGCCGCATGCGGTCCGCGTCGATCAAGATGTGGGGCAGACTATCCGAAAAGTTTCGTTGAACGGTAATATTTCCCAAGTGCATCTCATTTTCAATGATCGAGAGCACCGACTCCAGTTCGTTGTTGATGTCGACGGATCTGAACTCCATGTCTCCCTTGCGCGAAAATTTCAACAAGCCGCCGATGATTTTCTCAATCCGGTAAATTTCCTCGTTTATGGAACGGAAGTCTTCGCTAAGAGCTTTGTCGTCGGGGCGCTCCATTTGGAGGGCCTGGACATGGCCCGAGATGATGTTCAGGGGATTGAGGATTTCGTGGCAAACGCCGGCGGCCAGTCTCCCGACTCCCGCAAGTTTTTCTGAACGCATGATCTGGTTCTGTGCGCTTTTCAGCTTCTTAAGGGATTCTTCGAGTTTGTCGTTTTTATGAATCAGTTCCTGATGCGATTCGCGTAAGAGTTCCTCCGCGCGCTCGCGTCGACCAGCTTCCCGCGTCAGTTGGACGGCGTAGCTTATGGAGTGTTGCAGGCTGTCCGAATCCAGCTTTCCCTTGACAAGGTAGTCGGTGGCGCCCGCTTTCATGGCTTCGACCGCGACTTCCTGGTCGCCTTGCCCCGTCAACAAAATAATGGGGGCTTCGATTTTCATTTTCCGGGCCTCTTTTAACAAATGGACGCCGTCGGTCTCGCCCAGGCGATAATCGAACATGCAGAGGTCGTAGCGGAAATTTTTTAATTTGGACAAGGCGCTTTCATAACTCGGACTGTGGTCCACTTCAATCTGGAATCCCGCAACGCCCTCTTGAATCAATTCCTTGAGGATATAGACGTCTTCCTCGTCGTCGTCCACGATTAGAAGCTTTAGAAGTAACTTTTCACTGGGTGGGGTATTCATGGGTCCTCTTGAAAAAATAAAGGACGGCGGCAAATATTTTTAGGCGCGCGGCTCGTTTCGCACGTCCTGTCCTTGATTTTGGATTTTCAAGACAGACTAGCATATTTGAGGCATTGTTAAAATACATTAAATGTAAGTGTTCGCGGTAAAACAATTTTGTCGAAGGCGGGAATAATTTCATTAAAATAGATAAAGAAAAATAGTCGAAGATAAAAAGCGGGCGTTCGTGTAACCAAAATCAACTACTCAATGAATATGGATAGAAAAGACAGAGAGCCTGATCCCTCGCCGTCCAGTGCGCGACAGACGGTCGTTTTTTTTGACGGCGTTTGCGGTTTGTGCAACCGCTATGTGGATTTTCTGTTGAGAATCGACGCCGGAGGAAAATTGCGATTTGCTCCGTTGCAGGGACAAAACGCCGCGGACAAATTTGGGAGGGCAGAGGGCGGGCGTCTGGATTCCATCGCCTTGTACGACGATGGCAGGATTTTAGAAAAATCCGACGCGGTGATTCGGATTTTTGAGATTCTGGGAGGCGTCTGGCGTGTGTTTACGTTATTAGGATTGATCCCCAAGAGTTTGCGCGACCGGATTTACGAATGGACGGCCCGCAACCGGTACCGGGTTTTTGGCAAGCGCGAAACCTGCCGCCTCCCCGCCGAAGAAGAGCGCTCGCGTTTTTTGGACTGAAATAGAACGCCCTAATTTTTTTTTATCCCGCCTGCTTGACATACCCCCAACCCGGTTTTATTTAGTTTGCAGGAAAACAAAACCTTCATTCGGCGCCGAATGTTATTTTTAACTATTTTGAATGGAGGATACCGTTATGAGTCTTGTTGCCTGGAAACCAGAATCCGATTGGGATGAGTTTTTCAACCAGCAGTCCCTGTTGGGACCCGGCTTTTGCCCTCCCGAAGGGTTTCGGGAAAATTTTGCGAACCTGCCTCTGGTCAACGTTCTGGAGCGTCCGGAGGAATTTGTTATCACCGCAGAGGTTCCCGGAATGAAGCGGGAAGACGTTCATGTTGAAGTGGACAGGGACGCCTTGACCATCAAAGGCGAAACGCAAACGGTTGTGGAAGATGAAAACGATCGCTATCACTTTAAAGAAATTGGCCATAAAAATTTCGAGCGTCGTTTTCGCCTAGGAAAGGGCGTCGACGGCGACGCCGTCAAGGCCAAACTTGAGAACGGCCAACTGACTCTGACCGTTCCCAAAAAAGAGGAAGCAAAAAAGAAAACCGTCGAGATCAAAATCGATTCCTGATCCCCGACGCTTTCTGCGATGGAAAACGGCTCGCCGTTAAGCGGCGGGCCGTTTTTTTTATGCGAGAATATTTTTAATCATAAAATAGTTCCCCCGCGAAAGTTATCCGCTATAATAGATTTTAATTTTAAAGTTTCACTTCGCTCAAAAGGGAAAGATAAAAATGAAATCCATGGCGTCCATCACGGAAAAAGATATTGAGACCATCAAAATGTCGCTGAACGACGCTTTGTCGGATATGAATATGGAATTGCGGGGGGAATTGAAGGATAAAAAGCGCACCGAAGTGCTGGCGTACAAAAACAAATACCTGAAAGTTCTGGAAAAATTAAACCGGAACCCTTCGGTCTACGCTTTGGGCGAATACGAATTGGATATTGCGGCGGGAGGGTTGAACGACGCGATCGAGCTTTTGGACGAAAATCTGACCGACGATCTGGACGAGCAGGAGAGAGGCGACATCCTGGCTTACCGAAACGATTGCCTGCGCCTGGTCGAGCTTTTGGCAGGCTGAGCGGCTCCCTTTTCAGTTTCTCCGGAAGAAGGTAACACCCCCGCCTTCAGCGTCCGAAGTTGACGTAGTATCCGTAATAATACAGCCACCCCGTAACAGCCGACCCCGCCGCCCAGGATAAAATCCACGCGGTTTTGCTGTCCTTTTTCACGCTCCCCTTGTCTTCGTAAATGAAAGCGGAGTGGATCAACATCCCCATAAAATAGGACGTGAAAATAAAGGCGATGATCATGACCGCGAACATGAACGGCGTGAATTCCATTTTGCCTCCCATCTTCCGGCTCCTTCTCCTTTAAATAAATCCCTGTTCCGCGATTCCCAACGCCGTCAGAAGCTGGGATATCCCGATCAACAAACCGACCAGCAACATCATTCCCAGGACCACCTTGCAAAAATTTAAAAGAATTTCCTTTCTCGACTGCGTTCGTTGGGAATAACTGAGCGCCGCAGTGAGGATGAACGCAATGATTGCGGTGGACCAATATAATCGGGGAGACATGCGGGAGATTCTAACAGCAAACGGATCGGTTTGAAAAAAAAACTGTTCGCCCCAGGGGCAGTAGGCCTAACTCATCCGGTGAATGCCACAAGTCACGTTGAGCTTGCAAGTTAAATCACTGCCGCAAGGCGCTTGCCTGGCGGCGCCTCGCCGCCACTCGCCGTGGAGGCGGATAGTGTAACTAATTTGGGTAACGCAACTGACTTGGGTGCGCTTGCATCTTGAGTGCGATAATGAAAGCTCGGCAGGTTGGAGTTCGAATTAGGGAAAATTCCTCAATCGTCAACCGCTGGCCCCGGCGCTTCGCCGGCCTGGCGCCGGTTTAGGGCGTTTCCTCGACGCGGATCACGTTGGTCCATTGCGGAATGCCCGCTGGAATCCCTGCCGTGATCACCACCCGGTCGCCCCTTTTCAAAAGTTTTCTTGATTTCAACACGGCAAAAATTCCCTTAAGATCCTCCAGGAAATACTGGCTGTCGGCAACGATAAAAGGAGCGCAACCCCGGATCAAGGTTAGCTTCCTGGCCCGGCGTATGGAGGAGGTGAATGCAAATATCGGAACCATGGGGAGCGGAGCCGCTACCTGCAGGGCCGTTTCGCCCGACAAAGTAAATATCAACAGCGCCTGGGCGTTTAACAATTCCACCATGCGATCGGCGGAATAGGTGATTCCCTGACCGATGGCCGGGTTGTCGCCGAAGAACCGCCTCCAGGGCAAAATTCTCTGATCCTTCCGCTGGAAG
>JAJDBB010000073.1 GCA_029261555.1 Nitrospinaceae bacterium
GGCGCATCAGGACGTAGACGGAGCCGGCAACTGGACCAACAGTAAGTGGGCGGTCGTGTTCAAGCGTTCTTTGAGCTCGAGCGATTCCAATGACACGCAGTTCAGCGGCGGAAAGACCCCGATGGGGATCGCTATCTGGAACGGCGGCAACAAGGAAAGAAATGGTCAGAAGGCTGTAACCCAGTGGAACACCCTGCAGTACTAAGCTGGTAGTTTTTTAGACCAAGCAGTATCGACCCAGGGAGGCGCATGTCGCTTCCCTGGGTTTTTTTTTGCCCGGCGAGCGCCCCGGGGTAGCCCCGGAGGCAATGGTTGCCGGCTGCGAAGTTCTCTTCGACTTGGATTCTAACTTGCCAAATTCTCATTATTGCATTTGATATGCAAATGTTCCCAAGCGCGTAGCGCCACCCGCATAAGATGCGCCCTCGGCCTCCAGGCGCTTGCCTGGCGTCTACTGACCCCGCGGCGCCTTTGCCGGGTTTTTGATTTTAATTTTTTAAATCCCTTCTGACAAAACCCGCATCTTATTAAGCAACTTCCTGCGAGATTGCCAGTTTTATGTGATTTCCAGTCATTAAAAATTTTTTCTACAATTTCTAATACATGTTTATATTTGATCCTTTGATTCAGGGTTTGGAGGCGCTTGCGCAACGCGAGTTGGAGGGCGCGGAACGTTTATTTCTGCAGGTCATTAACGATCCTTATTCCCAGGATGACGAACTGGCCCTGGCGCGCAAATACCTGGAGGAGATTCGCTCCTGTCAGGCGGGCAATACGAATCTGGATTTTGATCAATACAAAAGGGCGGCCAAAAAAACGGTGGTTCTTTTGGATAATGTGAATGAGTTGCTTTCCTCCATTTACTTTTCCCGGGAAACAGGTTTTTCGGAAATTGAGGCAGAAATTCAAAAAGTTTTGCCAAAGGCAATCAATCGTTTGAAGCGCGTAAAAATTTGCGACATCGTTTCCCGCGACAAATTATTTGCCAACCTGGAAAAGCAGGCTCTAAAAATCATCCGACAACGGCTGGGAAGCATGAAGGGCGAAACGGGGAAGGTTCTCGCTCTGGATATTTTTCGGTGGAAAACTATATATAGAAAGTTTCTTCAGCGTGTCAATCCCATATTGCTGGAGTGCCATTTTGAGATGCTGGAATATATTCTGGCGTCCGGAGATATAGGTTTGCTGGACGACCCCAAGCTAACCATTCTTACGCCAAAATATCGTTGGATCATTGAGTCCACTTTAAAATCCAAATGGTATTTGCTGAGGAGTTATTTTTTCAAAGCCAAAACGGAGGTGCAGGAACAATTTTTTAAGAAGGAAGGGACGCGAAAATATTGGGAAGAGGTGAAATACAAAAAAATCCAGATTTTTGAAGAGTGTGGGTTTCATGAGAAGCACATTCAGAAGTTTCTTTTTATAGATAAATTGAATTATAAAACGTTGGAAGAGATTCACCGCTTTGCCAAAAGTTTGGACCTTTCCTTAATGCCCAGGGACGTGAGCCTCGCCTTGAGAGGAGTCGAGAAATCCAAGGACCATATCAAGGAGCGTGGGGGAACTCTTTTTGGAAACCGAAAGGTTTTTCAGGACGAGTTGCTGGAACTGGGGTTTGACCGCGACGGTTCGTTTAAAATTGCCCGTCAGGCGAAAAAGGCGAACAATCATCAGATTGCGGCTTCGTTTAAATTGTCCTTGCAGGCGGCGCGGGAGGAAATTTTCTGGTACCGCGCTTCTCCGGATTCAGAAAAACTTTGGAAGGACCTGCAAGCGCAATGTTACAAGCATCTTAGCACCGTGCGCATTCATTTGTTCGAGCGCGGTAGATTGAATAAACTGCTTTTGCAAATTGGCAAGAGTTTGATTCGCAGGTATCTGATCAAGATTTACGGGGCGGGAGTGGTGGACCTGCATTGCTATTTCCGGTTGGAGACCGTCCACCAATATTACAAGTTAAAATTTTTTGAGAACCATTCCAAAAAAATCCCCAGCGTGTCTGAGTTGATAAAAATCAGCCGCAAAGAGTTCAAGCCGGTATTGCTGGAGGGTTATCAGGCCTTCGTCAAGAAGCGGCGTTTGACGATTCCCGCCTCGCTTTTGCAGGCGACGGCCAAGTCAAAATCCCTGACTCAATGGGAGGACGCCTACACCACGCCCGAAGAAAAATTGTTGTTGAAGTTTTGGTTTTTAATGGACCACGGGGCGTCGGTAACGCAAGGCGCGATCAATAAAGGCTGGTTGGATCCCAAGTCGGACTTATGGGGTTATGTCAAATCTCACGGGCCTTTTGCTGAATGTGAAATTTGATTCATTCGGGTTTGCATTTCCTTTAAAGGCATGAGGTCGCCTTTTCTGGACGCCGCGTTGATTCCCTCTTTGTAGATGTTTGCGGCTTCCTCGTGCTGTTCCAGTTTTTCCAGGTTTTTCCCCAAGATCAGATAGGCGGCGGAATAATCCTTATATTCTCGTAGGAGAGTTTGCAGGGGCGGCAGAGCCTTGGAATATTCTCCCAACTCGTAGTAAACCGATCCCAAACCAAAGTTGGCCACCTGGTCGACAGGGTCGATTTCCAGAACCTGGTTGAACATATCGATTTTTTTTACCAGATCCACTTTTTTCTGAGCCTCTTCCTTCTCCATATTTTTTTTTGCTTTTCCGGCCATCATTAGTTTTTCAAATTGCAAGGCGGTGGCCTCCGCTTTTTCGTTTTCCGCTTCCTCTATGCGCCCAAGCTTCATGTAGTAAATGGACAAATTGGTGTGCGCCATGATCTCCTCGGGATCGATTTCCGCTAACCGCTTCATCAGAGCGATGGCTTCTTCAAACTTTTCCTGCTTTGCAAGCAGAACCCCCAGGGACTCGTAGGCGCGGGCATTTTTGGAATCAAGCTCTATCGCTTCGCGTAACAGTCTTATCGGCGTTTCAAGGTCGTCTTCTTTTTTGAAATAGTTTAAGGCCTGATCGAGTAATTTTTGCGCATGGTCCTTGCTGGTTTGCGGCTGGTAAAACGGCAACAACTGAACATGCAGTTTTAAGGTTTGGGAGTCTATTTCAACCTCCCAACAGGAGCCGGGACTGCGGTAGTCTTTTTGCAGGTAGGCGAGGGCGATATTTTTATCCAGATGAAGGGAGCGACACGAACTTTTTATCGTCCCGATTTTTTTGTCATTCAATAAAATTGCGGAATCGGGAGCGGGCAGAACGTCGCCGTCCAGGAGAATTCCCATCAAAGCCACGGCGGGGGAGCCGTAGGTTTTAATTCGAGCGATCACTTCCTGGCCGATGTAGCAACCTTTGTTATAGCTGACGGAACTGTGCTCTAATCCTGTTTCCGGCAGGATAAACTTTTCACTCATATCTTTCCCGAACAGCGGAATTCCCGCTTCAATTCGCAGGGTCTCCCATGTTTCGAGGCTAATTGCAGAGACGGCATGAGCGCCGCTTGCGGACCCGGTTATTTTTTCAGAAATTTCCGGAGCCGATTCGGAACCGTAGATCAGGACAAACCCTTCCTCTCCGGTAAAACTTTTGTTGATTAAAAATACTGGTTTTCCGTTCAATTCAGTTTGCAAAATATCGTTTGGTTTTTCGGGAAGGTTTCCAGTCCACCCACAGTGTTTTAAAGTCAGGGGACTCTTGGGACCTTGAAGGGCCAGAAGGAAATTTTGAGGTATTTCGGGTTCGAAGGTCACGTCTTCCCGGAAATGGTACGTTTCCAGGTGCTGTAGCAAACGAGGTTTTTGAGAGTTTTCCACCAACAGCAAAACAGAGTCTTCGGCAAAATGGTGAATCGAAAAGGTGGAAACGATTTTGGCTTTTCGGTCTACAATCGCGCTGTTTTGCCCCTTGCCGACCTGGAGTTGGAGGACGTCGTTTGTGGTCTGGGTTTGGAGGAAATTTAACGCGTCCGCGCCTGCGGCTTTTACCAGGCTCCAGTCTTTAAGGTGAAAGTACCCGACGGATCGGCGGACCGATTGGTAATCGTTTGGAGTATTAATATTTGGAATATTAGCGGCTGACATGGCGAAATAAAAAAAGCGCGCCGAATCTTGAAATCCGGAGCGCTTGAGTTTGGCGAGGTTGAGCCGATGGCTTTCGGCCTAGATGGAAAATGATTCTCCGCACCCGCAAGTCGAAGTTGCGTTGGGGTTTTGGAAAACGAAGCCTTTTCCATTTAAACCGTCCTGGAAGTCTAATTCCATGCCTTTAAGATAGATCATGCCTTTGGCGTCCATAAAGACCTGGAAGCCGTCAAAGTCAATTACCGTGTCGCCTGCTTCCGTAGGCGTGAATTGTAACTCATAAGACAGGCCGGAACATCCTCCGCCCTTAACGCCCAAACGAAGCCCAATATCCGGTTTTTCGTCGGCGAGAACCAGCCGCTTGACTTCTTCCTGGGCCTTTGGAGTGATTTTTATAAAATCTTGTCCTACCGCAACCATGGTTTCCTCCGAATGGGTTGGTATCCTTCTAATCTTTAATAATTAGATAGGATTTTTCAAATGAAGATTCTAACTTTGTATCAAAAATGATAAAATGCCCGTTTCATCAAGATAATGGGCAGAGAGCCAAGAATCTAGTAAGCTTGGAACGCCATTAACTTCCTATTTTATCATAATTTAATGTCGTTGGAAAAAGTTAAACCTTTTAGCGGAAAATTGAATCCTATAATTTCAATCGCTGAATGTAATTTTGTAGAGGAGAAGACAAACTCAAAATGATTAGCATTCCAGAACTGGTAAATTTGGTCAAAGAAAAAATCCCCGACGCGGAAGTCAACGTCATGGATAAAACCGGCATGAGCGATCATTTCACGCTTCATGTCGAGTCCGCTGCATTTGAAGGTAAAAACGTGATGGAGAGGCACCGGATGGTCCAGGGAATTTTAACGCCCGCCATGAATGACGGCCGCATCCACGCGCTGGAAATTAAAACCGCCACGCCCGGTTAATTAATAATCTTAGTTATTTCAAAAAGGAGTTGGACGCATGTCTGCTATTGAGGATGAAATTAAAGAAGAAATTGGAAGTAACAAAATTTTGATCTACGGGAAAGGGACCAAAGCGGCTCCGCAATGCGGATTCACCGTGGAGACCATTCAGTTTTTCCAAAAATATGGGTACCCGTTTGAAGTTGTCAACGCATTAAACAATCATGAAAAACGCGAAGCGCTCAGCAAAATGACCAATTGGCCCACCCTGCCGAAGGTTTTCATCGACGGAGATTTTTATGGCGATACGGACATTCTGGACGAGATGGAAGCCAAGAACGAAGTGAAGCCCCTGCTGGATAAAGCTTTTGGCAAGGAATCCTAACCTATGCCAGATTTATTGGAAGTAGGCGACCGCGCTCCCAACTTTGAACTGCCTGCGGTTTACGGGTATAAAGCGGGCGCCAAAAGTCCCTCCGCCGAAGAGAAGGTCCGCGTTTCCCTGAAAGATTTCCAGGACAAGCGCTGGGTGGTCCTCTGCTTTTACGTCTTCGACAGCAGTCCGGAAGACACCCGGTTGATGGTTGGGTTTAACGAATGGAACCGCCGCTTTAAAACGCGCGAGGTGGAAATTCTGGGTTGCAGTTGGAACGGAGTGAATTCGCATCAGCAATTCATCGAAGTTTACCAATTGGGTTTCACCCTGCTGGCGGACGAGTATAAGGACGCTACGGAAAAATACGGCGTGATTGTCGAGGAAGATGATCTCGGCCAGATGGTGAAGAAAATTCAACGATCCACTTTCGTGATCGATAAAACAGGGATGATCCGCGGCGTTTGGAGGGACATTGAAGATCTGCGCAACCACGCCAAGGACGTTTGGGATTTGATCAAAGCGGAAAAGCGTTGACCAGCGTGCCGCTGGACCCAGCGCTTGCCTGGCGACTGTTCTCCATTGAGTTTGACATGCAAGCTTAAGCTTTCCAGCCCTAGTCGCGTTTTCCAAATTATTTACGCTAGTTGCCGTCGGGCGCTTGCCCGGCTTGCCTGGCGGCGCTTCGCCGGCAGTTAAGAAGAATTCCCCTCAAAATTACGGCAGATAATTTCGCGGATCTCCTGTAAAACGTTGTCTCCATTTTTGGATTTTTTTACATCCCATTCCGCCGGTGGAGAGATAATGATTTTCATGGGTTGCGGGTTGATCATCCCGCTTCCCTTTTTGATGATTCCCCTGCTCCCGATAATGGTTACAGGCGTCATGGGGGCTTTGGAGCGGGCGGAGAGTAGGTGTCCGCCTTTTTTAAATTCGCCGATTTCCCCGGTTTCCGACCGGGTTCCCTCCGGGAAGATTACCACCGACTTTCCTGATTTTAGTTTTTCCGCCGAAGCGATAAAAGCCCGGTAAGATTGTTTTTTGTCGTCCCTTTCAACGCTGACGTAATCAGCGGCCCGCATTGCCCAGCCCACCAAAGGGATTTTGAAAATACTGGCTTTGGATATCCACCGAAGTTGAACGGGCAAAAAACCGTCCAGCGCAAAAATATCGAAATAACCCTGATGGTTGGCCACAAAAATCTGGGCGCGACTGGGGTCGACATGTTCCATCCCCTCCACGGTAACCTTCACCCCGTTTAAAATGCAGATCCATCGGCTCCACCAACTGTTTACGGTGTGGGACAAGTCCCCACTGGAATCCACCAGCCGGACCAAAACCGAAGTGGGAGCGAAAATCAGGGTCAACAGCGCAATGCTCAGCCAAAACCGGACGGTAAAAAATAGTTGTTTTAGGAATTGCATGATGGGAACGCGACAAGGCGTTGTGTTTTCCAAATTATTTTGCGACGATAACTAATATGCTTTGGCGAATTATCAAAGGAACAGGAACGTTCTGCAACGGTTTAATTTTAAAGTGTCTGCCGGTCCTGTTGGGCTTCGCATGTTGTGTTGCGCCTCCAGCAGTAGCTTGGGGTCCACAAGGCCATCGAATCGTTGCCGAAATTGCTCAAATTCATTTAGACCCCGGCGTCAATGCGAGGATCGCCAAGGATTTTAACATAATTAAATTGTCCAATATCTCGGTCTGGGCGGATAAAATCAGAGACGAGAGAACCCGGGAAAAACCCTGGCACTATACCAATATTGCCAAGGGGAAAAAAACCTACAGCCGCAAAAGGGATTGCCCGCGCGGAAACTGCGTGACGGAGAAAATATTGCAATTCGAGAAGACATTGGGGGACGAAAAAAAATCTCTCGACAAGCGGCGTGACGCCTTGAGATATCTGGTTCATTTTGTGGCGGACGTTCATCAGCCGCTCCACCTGGGGAATAAGGAGGATCGCGGGGGAAACAAAATTAAAGTAATCCATGATTTTAAGGAAACCAATCTGCACGCTTTGTGGGATTCCGGATTAATCTTTCTGAATAAGGGGCAAAGCCTGTCCGGCTACGCCAGAAAATTGAACCGTCGAATCGGCCGCGAAGAACTCCGTAAATGGAGCGCAGGAACTGCGCGGGAGTGGAGCGACGAATCGAGACGACTTGCGCTAAAATACGCGTATCCCCTGCAGTTGACGGCGCTCAAACATTTGAAATTTGAATATTTCGACCAGGCTCACCAGGTTGTCCACATGCAATTGAGTAAAGCGGGGATCCGGTTGGCTAATCTATTAAATCGCGCGTTAAAACCTCGACCATAGGAGCGTTCGCCTTGAGCCAAAACGAAACGATGTACTTTAAACAATTGCTGACCGGTCAGGATTTGGCGACCGACGACGCATCCGCCCGGCAGATGGCTAATTTTATTTACGTGATCGGAGACGCCGAAAGCCGCGATTGCGTGGTCATCGATCCGGCCTGGGACGTCGACGGTTTGCTGGATATTCTTCAGAAAGACGACATGAACCTCGTCGGCGCTCTGGTCACGCATTATCATCCCGACCACGTTGGCGGTGAAATTTTTGGGATGAACATAAAAGGACTGCCGGAGTTGATGGGGAAAAATCCGGTTCCCGTTTATGTCAACAAACACGAAGCCGACGGACTCATGCAGGTGACCGGACTGTCCAAAAGCGACATGAAGCTGGTGGACAGCGAAGACAAAATAAAAGTCGGGTCGCTGGAGATTTCCTGCTTGCACACTCCGGGGCACACTCCGGGTTCGCAATGTTTTCGCATATCCGACTCCCTGCTGGCCGGCGACACCCTGTTTCTTCAGGGGTGCGGACGCGTCGATTTACCGGGCGGCGACAGCGAGGAAATGTTTCGCACCCTCACCACGCGCCTGACAAAAATCCAGGACAACATTGTATTGTATCCCGGCCACAACTACGGAGGCCGACCCAACGCTCCCATGGGCGAGGTTAGGAAAACAAACTCTTATCTTCATATTAACAACCTGCGGGACTGGATGGGGTTGATGGGCGCTTTTTAATATTTCCGTTTCCGTAGCCAGGGTTTTCGCCAACATTGTATTTAACGCTTCAACCCGATTAAATTGTGCCGACTCAAGTTAATTCCAGATTAATAACTCTTTCCTACGCGCTGGCTTTTCTGACGGGTGGCACGGCGCTGGTGTTTCAAAATACCTGGCACCGTTACCTCGTCTATCTCCTGGGTTCCCAGTCGGAGGCCACCGCCACCATCATCGCCGTTTTTCTTGGCGGCATGTCCGCAGGATATTTTTTATACGGACGCCTGTCCCGTGTTTTCCATAGAAGCCTGTTCAAACTTTACGGGGTCACGGAATTCGCCATAGGAATCTGGGCCATTTTTTCTCCCAAGCTGTACACGGCGCTTTCCGGGGTTCCAATAAGTTATTTCTGGCAGGAAATTGGAGTCACGCTTTGTTTTCTGGTTCCGCCCACATTGCTCATGGGCGGGACCATTCCGGTGTTGACCCAGGCGTTAAGCTCCGACCTGCAATCCGCCACCCGGACGCATTCCACGCTTTATGGACTGAACACCCTGGGCGCGGCGGGAGGGTGCTTGATCGCTGGATTTTATTTGCTCCCATCGTTTGGACTTCCCATGACCTTGATCGGCGGGGGCATGGTCAACGTCTTTGTTGGATTGATTTTTTACGGAATGAAACCGACGGACAGGCTGGAAGCGGCGGTTTCAACGTCGACAGTTAAGTCTAAAGACGCCGACGCTTCCAAACAGGTCTCCAAGGTGGGGTGGCTGTGGGTGGTGGCATTCATCGCGGGTTTTGTAACCATTGGACTTGAAACCCTGCTCATTCGCCTGGTGGGTTTGTCCGCCGGATCGTCCACATTTTCCTTTTCCCTGATCGTCGCGATTTTTATTCTTTGCATCGCGCTGGGCGGCCTGCTCGTGAGCCGTTTGAAATCTCTTCCTCCCGGCAGTTTGAATTGGCTGTTATTGATCGGAGGTTTGTCCCTGCTGGCGCTTTACAACAGCATTGAAGCCTGGCCGTATTATTTCCATGTATTGAGGACGTTTTTTTCTTCCAACGCGGAAACCTTTTGGGTTTTTCAAATCGTTTTGGGCGCCGCGCTAACGCTGATTTTATTAATACCCATCTCTCTTTCCGGCGCCGTACTTCCTCTGTGTTTCCATTATTCTAAAAGGAATATGGATGCGCTGGGAGCCGATACGGGGAAGCTTTACGCGCTCAATACCCTGGGTTGCGTGTTTGGCGCGTTGCTCGGCGGTTTTTATCTTTTGTACTGGCTGGACATGAATCAGGTCTTTTTTTTCCTGATTTGCCTAGTCCAGGTTTCCTTGTTGATCTCCCTGGCGAATACCCGGCGAATGGTTGGGAAAAGAATCCTGACGGTTTTGGTTGCCGGAGTATTGATTTTTACGGCGCTCCTGGGCAGGCAACCTCTTTGGGATAAGGAGTATTTTGGGGTTGGGTTGTTTAGAACGGTAAAGAAAATCCCCAGCACTTTCTCGGGGTATCGCAAGAATAAACATCCCTTGCCTTTTTTCTTTTTACAGGACGGACCCACCGCGACGGTTTCCGTTTTTAAATTTGGATTTGAAGATCGCAGGGAAATCGGTTTGTCCATCGTGGTAAACGGAAAAGTGGACAGCAACACGCATCCATTGATGGCGGATTATTTAACCATTCAATTGCTGGGGCATATGCCCGTGTTGTTGGCCGAAAAACCCGAGAACGTTGCGGTGATAGGTTTTGGGACCGGCGTGACCGCCGGGGCTGTCGGGCAATACGGCGAAGTGAAAAATGTCGACGTGGTCGAATTGAATCCGATGGTTCTGAAAGCGGCGCCCTGGTTTGAACCGTTCAACTATCGCTTGTTGGAGAACCCAAAAATTCAGCTTCATAATGTGGACGCCTTTCGGTTTTTTCGCAACCGCAACGCCGCCTACGACGTCGTTATCAGCGAACCCAGCAACCCCTGGATGATGGGAGTCGCCAACCTGTTCTCCAGAGATTTTTACCAACTGGCCCATCAGAGCCTTGCCCAAAAGGGAGTGTTCTTTCAGTGGATTCACGGTTATTCCCTGTCCAGGGAAACGTTCCTGCTTATTATGAATACGTTCCAATCCGTGTTCGAGCATCTTTATCTATTTAAATTTAACGTATTCGATTATGGTTTGCTGGGGACCAAGGAGCCGCTTTCAAAAAATGATTTGTTAAACCTTGAAAAGCGACTGGAACTGGAAAAAGATAATCAGGCCATTCGCGACATTGGCCTGACGGACGTCGAACAATACTTGGCGTTGGAGCGAATGGGCGAAGAGGATATCGGGTATTTAACGAAGGGAAGGGGATTGCATACCCTGGAAAATCCCAAGCTGGGTTATTGGGCGGCGGTCGACTTTTTTTCCAGGGCGAACGCGCGAATGCCGGAGGGCGACGGGTTGTTGTCAAAATGGAGAAAAGGCGGGGATTCGTCCGGGCCGATTGCTTTTCCTGCCATATTTTGTAAACACAACCCAAAGGTCTGCAAGAAATATAAAGGCAAAAGATGAGCCAAAGTATGTATGCCGCATTTTCCAGCGTAGATTTCCTGAGAGAGAAATCTTTGTGAAACCGGAGAGCATTATTCGTATAATGGCGGATCGAAACAAAAGCGCACGACTATGATTAAGAGAAAATCAATTTACCTTGCGGTCGCCGGATACCTGGTTTTATTCTCCCTGGCATTGTTGGTCCTGGATTTTATTGCCCTGCTGATAGGCGTGTCTTTCGCTTTGTTCGCCTTGTGCTATTTTAATATCCGGAGTTCCCGCCGGAAAATGTTTTAACCGGTTTTGCCTGCCTCCATGAAAGTTTCCGGACAACTGCTTAAAATGACCGTTGAAGACGGTCGTCCCGTTCAATATTGTCTGAGCCTGGATGAAAAAGCCTGGCCAATTTCTGATCGCCTGGGCGAAAAAATTTCCGTCCGTTTTTCCGGGAAAATCACCTGCGTGGAATGCGGACGAACTATTAAAAAAACCTACAATCAAGGCTACTGTTATCCCTGCTTCGCGGACCTTCCGGAAAACGCCCCCTGTTCCATCAAACCGGAAACCTGCGTCCATGAAAGCGGCAACGAGCAGGACCGCGAGTTTTTTCGCGACCATTGCAACGTCGATCATTTTGTTTACCTGTCGTTGACCTCCGGCGTTAAAGTGGGGGTCACCCGCCAAATCAAATCCCCCACCCGGTGGATCGATCAGGGCGCCGTCCAGGCCCTTGTCATTGCGAGGACTCCGCAAAGAAAGTTTGCGGGACAGATAGAAGTCGCTCTGGCCCAGCACATGGCCGATAAGACCAATTGGAGAAAAATGCTCAAGGGCGAGGTCGCCGCGGCGGACTTAAAGGAAGTCAGAGGGAACGTTTTGAAATGGTTTCCGGAAAACCTGCGCGGCTATGCATTGGAAGACGAGCCCCTTCGCGAGTTTGAATACCCGATTTTGAAAGTCCCGGAAAAAATCGTCAGCCACAACCTGGATAAAATCGGCGAGTTTGCCGATACCCTTTGGGGGATCAAGGGACAGTATTTAATTTTTGAAAATCGGGTGATTAATTTGAGAAAATACTCCGGATACCACGTGGAGTTCGAAATGTGAGGGGAGGGTGAAGCTTACCGCGGTTCGTACGCAATGCGCCGTAACCGCGGCTTAAAAAAATGAAGTGAGGCGGCCGATTGGAGTCAGGCCGCTTTGTGGACAATTTCTCCGCTGAACCAGACCTGTGATTCGTCTTCGGACTCTTTGGGTAGAGGACTCATCGCCACTACTTTTACGTTGGTCGCCAGCCCCAATTTTTGCATTAGGCTAATGGCCAGCCAGGTGACGTCAAATTCCCAGGGGCGCAAGCCGTGGCGAGCGGACTGGGGATGCGCATGGTGGTTGTTGTGCCAGCCTTCTCCCATCGCCAACAGTCCCACCCACCAACAGTTGGTGGAGAGGTCTTTTTCCAGGAGAAAGTTTTTGTAGCCAAACATATGGGAGGCGCTATTTACGAACCAGGTCACATGGTAAACCAGCACCAGCCGGAAAAATACGCCCCAGAAAACCCAGGACCATCCTCCGAGCGCCAAAAAGGTCAGGCCTAAAGCGATTTGGATTTTTATATAATTGTTGTCCAGGAATCTATAGTAGCGGTTTTCGTTGATGTCCCGCGTCCATTTGTTCACGATCTCCGGAGGGTCTATGTTGTCGTTCCAGAACATCATCCAGCCCATGTGCGACCACCAGAAACCTCTTTTGGCGTTGTGCGGATCTTTAGTCGTATCCGAGTAGGCATGATGCATTCGGTGATGAGCGGTCCATTTGATCGGTCCGTTTTGGCAGGCCAGGGCGCCGAAGGTAACGAAAATATTCGCCATCCATTGAGGGCTGTCAAAACTGCGATGCGTTAAATAGCGATGGAATCCCATGCAAATGCCCAACGAAGCGGTCAGCCAGTAAAACAACAACATCAACGCCACTCCGCTCCAGGAGAAAAACGGCGGAAATAAAGCCGCCAAGGCGCCTGCATGAAGAAAGACAAAGAAGCCAATGTTCACTTTGCTGAGGGTGTAATTGGAACCCAGTTTTACGACGTCGCCCATTTAGAACCTCTCAATACGAGTTTGTATAAAAACCGCCAAATTCAAATGATATACTACCTCTGTTGAGAAGCCGTAAATGTAAAAGTTATGTAATTTTATCAACGTCCAACGGAGTTTGGGGTGAGCAAACTACGGACCCTGTTTCATCCAATTATTATTTTCATCGGCGTGCAGGTCGCCTGGATCATCCTAATGGGGGTGTGGATCTATTGGTACCTGAAAAACAGTCAGAACTTCGACGATCTTGCCAAGCGCTTTAATCCTGGATTTCTCACGGACGATTTTAACTGGATTATTTTGCTGGAGGGTTGTTTCCTCATGCTGGTGATCCTTGCCGGGGTCTATTTGATTTTTGTGTATTGGAACAAGCAGGCCCGCCTGAATCAATTGCAAAGCAATTTTGTTTCCAGCGTTTCCCATGAACTAAAATCTCCGCTGGCCTCCATCCAGTTGTATCTGGAAACCCTGAAATACCAGGAGGTTTCTCAAAAAGAAACCCGCGACTTTGTCGAAACCATGCTGGTCGATACCGAACGACTTTCCGGGTTGATCGACAATATCATGGAGGCCAGCAAATCGGATCCGAAAAGCATGCAGTTTCAATTTGAGCCGGTAGAAGTGAAACCTTTTTTGCAGGAGATCATGGCTCATTTTGGCAGGCAATTTGAGGACCGGGGATTCAAAGTTAAATTGGACGTAGAGGAGAATCCAGTTTTGCAAATGGATAAAAAGTCCATGCGCATGGTGTTTAACAATCTCGTTGGAAATGCCCTGCGGTACTCGCCGCCGGGTTCCCGGTTGGACGTCCAGATTCGCCGGAAAAAGAAATATTGCGACATCGTGTTTTCCGACGCGGGCATGGGATTGGATAAAAAAGATTTGAAAAAAATATTCAGAAAATTCTACCGGGTGCAAAATTACGAAACCCAAAATATCGAAGGCGCCGGAATTGGTTTGTATATTTCCAGGGAGATCGTAAAAAACCACAAGGGGAAGATTCAGGTGGGCAGTCCCGGGGTGGGAAAAGGTTGCGATTTTACCGTGTCGCTTCCCCTGAACCTTGAAAACAAAAAGTCGGTTAAATCCTTAGTGACACAGCTTTTTAGTTGAGACCGTGAAAACACAAGAAACGAAAGCAAAGAAAATTTTACTGGTCGAGGATGAAAAACACTTGGCCAAAGGGTTGAAGTTCAACCTGGAGAGGGAGGGTTACGAGGTGTCTCTGGCGGAAGACGGGGTGACGGCCCTCCAGCGCCTGAACGAAATAGATTTCGACCTGCTCATTCTGGATCTCATGCTTCCCAAGATGGGAGGACTCGAGGTGGCGCGTAAAATCCGCGATACCCATGCGCGCTTCCCCATATTAATTCTAACCGCCAAGTCGACCGAATCCGACCGCGAGCTGGGGCTGGAAACGGGCGCGGACGACTATCTGACCAAGCCCTTTCATTTGCCGGAACTTCTCCTGCGGGTGAAAGGCATATTGCGAAGATGGGAGTGGTACAAAACCCCGTTGCACGATCAGGAAGTTTTTCGTTTTGGAAAGATGTGGATAAACTTTGCCACGGGAAAAGCCAAAGGCGCGTCGGGGGAATTGTTGTTGACCAATAAAGAAGCGCTGATCATGAAACTGCTGATTTCCAAAAAAGGCGAAGCGGTGAGCCGGGACGAATTGTTGGAGAAAGTCTGGGGATACGAGCCGGGGACGGAAACTCGAACCGTCGATAACTTCATCGCTCGGCTGAGAAAATACTTTGAAAAAAAACCCCAAAAACCGGAACGGATCGTAACCGTCAGGGAAAAGGGATACCAATTCAATCCCTGAATCGCCAAAAGAATTTCAACGCCTTCCTTAGGGGCTTTTTTTTAAAGAGTTTGCCAATCCAGACAGTCTTTTAACCTATCCAGATTCTCTCCCTGGAAATGTTCAGGAGACGGGTTTTCGACGTAGGGGAGGACGCCCAAAACGGGGACGTCCGTAAAATCTCGCACGATATCGGGATTGGAATCTTGAATGAAATCCGCCTCTCCGGGCCGGTTCTGATTAAACACGATTCCCTTGACGTTGAGATTGAAAAATTTGGCCGCCTCCAGAGTCAACAAGGTATGATTGAGCGTCCCCAAAGCCAACCGGCTTACCACCAGAACGGGAAGCCCTATATCCCGCGCCAGGCGTCCCAGTAAATAACCCTGTTTAATGGGGACCATGAGTCCGCCCACGCCTTCCACGATAACGATTTTATGTTTGGCGGCCAACCTTTCGTAAGCGGCCAGTATTTTGGGGATTTCTATAGGACTTTTTTCCAGGTTCGACGCCAGGTAGGGAGCCGCCGGGGTTGCGAAGCGCGCGGGGCAAATCTCTTCCAGCGGATCTTCAGCGCCAACCGAGGCCGATAAAAACTCCGCGTCGGACGCTCCGGGAGTGAATCCCGTCTCTATCGGTTTCATCACGCCCACGTCGCCAAAACTTTGTTTGATCAGCGCGGCCAACAAGGCGGCAAAAAAAGTTTTGCCGACGCCGGTATCCGTTCCCGCGATGAAATATCCCTTGCAGTCTTTCAAGCTAAATTTGCCTCCTGTGTTAACGGCGATTCAAACGCAAAAATCGGCGCATGTACGAACCCGTTTAATCTTTTTTTTGATATAATTCAGTTTGAAAAGCGAATTGAAAATTTTAACATTGGGATCTGTCGAACATGAGCGCAAAACATTTGACCGTGACTTGCCCCTGTTGTGAAAGCAAGCTGGAAGTAGACGCAAAAACGGGAGCCGTGGTTTGGGAAGAAAAAAAACAAAAAGAACACGCTTCGCTTTCCGATCTGGTAAAGGGTTTGGACGCGCAGAAGAAAGAACAGGCCAGTCAGTTTCAAAAACAAAACGAACTGCAAAAAGAGCGCTCCCGGCTTTTGGAAGAAAAGTTTAAAGAGTCCCAAAAGCACGTCGATAAAACTTCCGACAAACCCCTGCGCGATTTCGATTTGGATTAGAACAGTCGCTTGGCAACCATCCCTCCGTTCCGGTTCCGGTCGTGGCTAACAAAACCCCTGCGTGATTTCGATTTGGACTAAGGTTCCAAATCGACCGTCAACCCGTCGTAGGCCAGGCTCACGTTATCCGGCAACTGCCTGCTCACCGTTTCATGGTCGAATTGGTGGTTGATGTGAGTCAAAAGCGCACGTCGCGGTTTGATCTCCTCTATAGCCTCCAAAGCTTCCTCCAGGCAAAAATGCGTTGGGTGTGGTTTGAAACCCAAAGCGTTCAAAACGAGTAAATCCAGATCATTCAATTGTTCGCGCGCGCCGGCGGGAATGCCGTTGCAATCGGTGATATAGGCTGCGGATCCTATGCGGTAACCGTTGATGATTAACGAGCCGTGTTCGATATCCAGAGGCGTTATATTCAAGCCGCCGAGCGCGAAGTTTTCTCCCACGGTTTCCTGGAGGATGAGTTGCGGAATCCCGCCGCCTTCGGGCCGGACGCCGTTAAAAATGTAGCCGAAATTTTCCTTGATCCTGGCCAGCGTGAATTCTCTGCCATAGCAGGGGATCGTCGTTTTGTTGAAAAAATTGAACGACCGCAACTCGTCGATTCCATGCACATGGTCGGCGTGGTGGTGCGTATAGAGGACCGCGTCGATTTTCTCGATTCCGTTGGCGAGGCACTGTTGCCGGAGGTCGGTGGATGTGTCGACGAGAAGGTGAAATCCGTCGTTTTGAACCAGGACGGAGGATCGCAGTCTTTTATTTTTGGGGTCGTCGGACCGGCAAACCCGGCAGTCGCAACATAGCGAGGGGACGCCGGTGGAGGTTCCCGTTCCCAAAAAAACAATTTTCATTTTTGCGCGACCTTGCTCAGTGCTTCATTTCGCATAACGCTTCGACTTGTCCGCAGGGGTTGGATTCAAACTGGATGGTGGAATGCGAAATATTGAATTGGCTTTTCAACGCCGCCTCGATTTTTATCAGCAGAGGTTCCATCTGGTTGACCTTCTGGTCGTTGACCAGGGCGTGGGCGCTGAGCGCGTAAATGTTGGAGCAGATGCACCAGATATGCAGTTCGTGGACGTCCCGAACTTCGGGAATGGCGACCAGCGCCTTTTCGACGTCCTCCAGCGAGACGCCTTTGGGCACGCCTTCGAGGAGAATGTGCCAGGCGTCGCCGATCAGGCTTCGGGCGCCCCAAAACAGCAAGCCGCAAATCGCAACCCCCATCACGGCGTCGGCAATAAACCAACCTTTGAAATAAATAATCAGTCCGCTGACGATCACTCCAACGGAAGCGACGGAGTCGCCCAGAACATGCCAGAACGCGCTTTTGATATTGAGGTCGTGGCTGTGGAGTTTTACCGAATCCTTGAGGAGAAAAATGACGGCAATGTTGGTCAGTAAACCCAAAACCGCGACAACGATTACCGCAAGGCCTTGCACTTCCTGGGGATGTTGAAAACGCAACACGGCGTGATAAAGAATCGCTGCCGCCATTGCGAATATGAGCAAGCCATTGGCGAGGGCCGCAAAGATTTCCATGCGGTGGTAGCCAAAGGTTTTTGTGGAAGTCGCGGGTTGATCGGAAATTTTCAGCGCGAACCAGCTCAGGCTGAGGGCGAACGCGTCCATGAACATGTGGCCCGCGTCTCCGATAAGGGCGAGGCTATTGGCCCAAAAGCCGCCGAACAGTTCTGCGCAGAAAATGAAAAAGGTAAAGCCTATTGCGAGTTGCAAGCGGGATTGAACGTTTGACGGAGGCATTTTTTTGAATCTTTCCGGCGGGTGAAACATCAAAAGAGGTATTCCATGTAAACGGGAAATCGCTCATTTTTGCGACCCGTTCTCTACCAAACATTTTAGAAACAGCCGAGCGACCTGTCAAGCGTGGGTCTTGGAAGTATGGGTTGTCCGGGATATGAATTGCGGGTATTCAAAAGTCTTTTGTGATATAAATGGATTGATTTTCCCAAAACATTTTACAATTTAAGGAGTGTCAAAGATGCCGACGTTAGTATCGAAGGAAGCCCCTGACTTTAAAGCCAATGCGGTAATGCCGGATGGCAGTTTCAAGGAGGTTAAAATCTCGGATTACCGGGGAAAATATGTAGTCCTGTTCTTCTACCCGCTTGATTTTACTTTCGTGTGCCCTACGGAAATTATTTCGTTCAGCGAAAAGATTGCGGACTTTGAAAGCCGAAACGTTCAAGTGCTCGGCGTATCCGTCGACAGTCATTTTTCCCATCTTGCCTGGAAAAACACCGACCGGAAACAGGGCGGATTGGGCGATATAAAATACCCGTTGGTGGCGGATCTCGACAAATCCATCGCTCGCGCATACGACGTTCTGTTCAACGACGCCATCGCCTTTCGCGGTTTGTTTTTGATCGATAAAGACGGAATCGTTCAGCATCAACTCATCAACAATCTGCCACTCGGACGAAATGTGGACGAGGCTTTGCGCGTCGTCGACGCTCTCCAGCATCACGAAGAGCACGGCGAGGTCTGCCCGGCCAACTGGAAAAAAGGGGACGACGCCATGAAGCCCGGTCCCAAGGAATCGCAGGAATATTTCCAAAAGAAATATTAAGCTAAGGGCGTTATTTGCCCCGATAAAAAGGCGGGACCGCAAGGTCGCCGCCTTTTTTCATTTTAATGAGTCTGACATTGGAGACGTCCTTTTGATTGTCATCACTAACGACGACGGATTCAACGCCGGCGGCATACAGGCGTTGCGAAAAGAGCTTGCGAAGGAATTTGAGGTTCTTGTAGTGGCTCCAGAAACAGAGCAAAGCGCCATGGGTCACGCCATCACCCTGAACGCTCCTCTCAAGGCGAGGAAAGTTGAGGAGGACGGAAAGCTGATCGGTTACGCCGTGAGCGGCACTCCGGCGGACTGCGTGAAACTGGCGGCGACGGAACTGTTAGACAAGCCGCCGGAACTGGTGGTTTCCGGAGTCAACCTGGGCGGCAACCTGGGTTCCTGCGTGATCTACTCTGGAACCGTATCCGCCGCGACCGAAGCCGCCATCATGGGATTTCCGGCGATTGCGGTTTCGCTGGATACCTGGGAGAACCCGGATTTCTCTTTCGCCGCCGAGTTCGCCCGCAAAATGGTCTCACTGGTTTTAAAAAAGGGATTGGCAGAAGGGGTTTGCCTGAACGTGAACGTTCCCGCAGTAAAACGGGAACTCATTCGCGGCGCCCGGATTGCCCGGCAGGGCAAGTCGCGGGTGATTGAATCTTTCGATCGCCGTACCGACCCGCGCAACAACACCTACTATTGGCTTGCGGGGGAAATGCACTTCAACGAAGTGCACGAGGGAACGGATACGGAAACGGTTGCGAATAATTATGTTTCAATAACGCCCCTGCATTTCGACCTGACGTGTTTTCAGTTTATGGAAGAAATTCAGGGGTGGGATTTGCCGTCCAACGACGCGGCGGAATAAAAAAAGCGGACCCGCTTTGAAAAGCGAGTCCGCTGAATTTATTCGCCCTCGGCGGGGCGCCAAGAGCTTGGTTTATGGCTTTAGCTTTTATCCGCCGCTGCCGCTGCCTCTTCTTCGTCTTTAGCGACGCCGGACGCCGTCGCGCCGTCGCGCAGGGCTTCCTTGCGGCTGAGCTTGACTTTACCCTGACGGTCCACGTCGATAACCTTCACGACAATTTCATCGCCCTCAGAGAGTTCGTCGGTGACTTTATTAATTCGCCGTTCGCAAATCTGTGAGATATGCACCAGGCCGTCGGTTCCGGAGAATATTTCCACGAAAGCGCCGAAGTCCACGATCTTTTTCACCGTGCCTAGGTAGACTTTCCCGACTTCCACTTCCTGAACCAGATCCTCGATGATTTTGATGGCCTTTTTTGCAGCCTCTTCGTCGGAGGAAGCGATTTTAACCTGGCCGCTATCGTTGATGTCGATAGAAACTCCCGTGGCGTCGATGATCGACCGGATCATCTTGCCGCCGGGTCCGATGACGTCCTTGATCTTCTCCGTATTGATCTGAATCGTAACGATTCGTGGAGCGTACTTGGAGAGGTCGTCTCTCGGCTCGGTCAGCGCTTTTTCCATCTCGCCCAGAATATGCATGCGACCTTCTTTGGCTTGTTGCAGGGCTTGTTGCATGATGCCCTTGTCCAGTCCGCCAATTTTGATGTCCATTTGCAGAGCGGTGATTCCCTCCTTGGTGCCGGCTACTTTGAAATCCATATCGCCCAAGTGATCTTCGTCTCCCAGGATGTCGGACAAGATTGCAATCTTGTCGTCTTCCTTGATGAGTCCCATGGCAATGCCGGCCACGGGAGCCTTGATCGGCACGCCGGCGTCCATCATTGACAAGGCGCCTCCGCATACCGAGGCCATGGAAGAGGAACCGTTTGATTCCAGAACTTCCGAGACCAGCCGGATGGTGTAAGGGAAATCGTCTTTATTGGGGACGACCGGAGCCAACGCTCTTTCCGCCAACATGCCGTGTCCGACTTCTCGCCGACCCGGTCCAGCCATGAACTTGACTTCGCCGGTACAAAAAGCGGGGAAATTGTAATGCAAGTAGAAAGCTTTGTTGCCGCGAACTTCCAGGGTGTCGAGCCGCTGTTCGTCCATTGAGGTTCCCAGGGTGGTGGTCGCCAGAGCCTGGGTCTCGCCGCGTGTGAACAGGGCGGAGCCATGCGTCCGCGCGAGGTATCCGACGGAACAGGAAATGGGCCGGATATCGCTCAGGCCGCGTCCGTCGATGCGTTTTTGTTTATCCACGGCCATCCCACGAACCACGCTTTTTTCGAGGCCCTGAAAAGAGGATTTGATCGCGGCTGCTTTTTCCTCGTCGTTGTCCGGATTCAATTCAGCTTTCATGGAATCCTTGATCTCGGCAATGGCGTCGCGGCGCTCCTGCTTGCCGGCAATTTCCATCGCAGCTGACAATTTGGCTTTGGCGAAATCGTTGACTTGTTTTTCAATTTCAGGATCGGCTTCTTCCACCTCGACGGTTTGCTTTTCTTTGCCGAGGAGTCCTTTTAATTGCATTTGCAGGTCGATGAGTTTTTTGATTCTATCGTGCCCGAACTCCAGGGCGTCCATCATGATCTCTTCCGAAAGCTCGTTGCATCCGGATTCCACCATGACGATGCCTTCCATGGTTCCGGCCATGATCAAATTGAGGTCGCTGGCGTCGATTTCTTCCCGCGTGGGGTTGAACACGAAATTCCCGTCGATTCTACCGACGCGCGCGCCCGCGATGGGGTTGTTGAAAGGAATGTCCGAAAGCGTCAGAGCAGCGGAAGCGCCCACCAGAGCGATGGCGTCCGCCGGGTTTTCGCTGTCGTGCGAAAGCACGAGGCAAACGACTTGCGTTTCGTTTTTAAATCCCTTGTCGAACAGGGGTCGGATGGGCCGGTCGATCAAACGGCACACCAGGGTTTCCAAATCGGAGGGCCTGGCTTCGCGTTTGAAAAAACCGCCGGGAATTTTGCCGGCGGCGTAGGTTTTTTCCCGGAAATCCACGGTCAACGGGAAAAAATCGATCCCCTCGCGGGGAGAGCTGGACATGGTGGCCGTTACCAAAACCTGGGTGTCTCCTTGTCGAATCAAGACGGCGCCGTTGGCTTGATGGGCCAGTTCGCCGGATTCTATTGACAGTACTTTCCCGTCAAGGTCTATTTCTACCTTTTGTCGCATTAAAATATCTCCTGTTTGTTTTTACCGCCTGATTTTGAGGCGCGTTATGACGTCCTGATACCGTTTGAGGTCTTCTGTCTTGAGGTGGTCCAATAATTTTCTTCGTCGACTGACGATTTTTAACAGACCTCTTCTGGAATGATGATCCTTCTTGTGACTCTTGAAATGATCGTTCAAATCATTGAGTCGCCGCGTCAGAAGGGCAATTTGCACCTCCGACGATCCCGTATCAGTGTCGTGAGTTTTGTAATCTCCAATCAATTCAACTTTTACTTCTTTTGTTAAGGACATAATCGATTCTCCCTCTTGCTCGATGGCTCGCTTAAGGGTTGGCAAATGTTTTCACTGGGGAGATCGCTTCATGCACTCTTAGCAAAGGCTCTGTTGATCTTCCCATTAAAAACACTCCAACCCCTTGTGCGAATTGGTTCATTTAAACAAATACCCGCTTGGGCTTAAAAACGACGTCTCCGGAGACCATTTGATTGAATACATTCTGGTCGGTCACGGATTCTACAACGGCCACCAGGCGGCGGTCGCTGTCTTTCACGCAAAAATTCATTCCCGATTTAAAATTCTCCGGGAAGCTTTTTAAAAATGATTTGGTCAGGGCCGCTCCGTTTGAAACGGCGCGAATCCGGTCTTCCTTCACCGCGATTTCCGGAATAAAACTCAACGCTTCTTCGATGGGGTAAATCTTTTCCCGAAAGGTATTGTTTTCGCGAGCCAGAGCCAGTTCTTCAAGGCTCAGACTACGGCCTTCATCGAACCCCCCCACGGCGGTTCTTTTTAAGTGAACCATAAAAGCGCCACATCCCAACTGTGTCCCCAAATCGTGACACAGGGTGCGGATGTAAGTCCCCGCCGAGCATTCTACCGTGAAGGAAACCAGATTTCCCTCTTTTTTCTCCATTTCCAAGTTGTAAATGCAAATGGGGACCGGTTCTCTGGGAACTGTAATACCATTTCTCGCCAATTTGTAAAGAGGAATTCCATTTTTTTTCTTGGCGGAGAACATGGGGGGAACCTGCAATTGTTCGCCGATAAAGGACTTCAACCTGGTTTCTACCGTTTCCGCCGAAATACCCGAGGGGTCGGATTCAAATATTTTCTTCCCTGTCGCGTCCTGGGAGTCCGTTGCCGTCCCAAGTTCCAAAGTGGCGGCGTATTTTTTGGACAGCCCGGAAAGGAACTGAACAATTTTGGTCGATTCGTTCAGGCAAATGGGCAACACCCCCTCCGCGAGAGGATCCAGGGTTCCCGCGTGACCGGCCTTCTTTACTCCCAGAACCTTCCGGACCGCCTGAACGGCGGCGAACGAGGTGGGCCCCGGGGCTTTGTATAAATTGACGACGCCGTTAATCATTGTGAATCTGGTGGATGATTCGCGAAATTTTTTCAACCTCTTTAGGGGTTTCGTCCTGGAGGATTATTAATTCCGGGATATATCTCAGATAAAGGTTTTTTGCCAATTGCGCACGGATAAATCCCGCAGCGCTGGATAGGCCTTTCAGCGTGTTGCGTTGTTCGTCTTCGGAACCCATGACGCTGACGTATACTTTTGCGTGCTTCAGGTTGTCCGTCAGGTCCACTCCGGTGACGGTGGCGAAACCGATTCGCGGGTCTTTGAGTCCGCTTTGGATAACTTTGGAAATTTCCTCCAAAATCAATTCCTGGATTCGCGCGGATCTTTTATAGGAAAAACGGCCTGGCATGGTTCGTTAACAGCGTTAAAACTTTTCGTTGATGTGCAATAGTTCCACCTGGCAATCGGTCATTTCGGCCAAGTTTAAATTATCAATAAAATCGACCGCCTGTTGGATCAATCCTTCCAGATAACGGGAGTCCGAGCCGACGGCGGCGACCCCAATTTGAAGCGTCTGCCAGACGTCCTGATTTCCCGTTTCCGCCACGGACAGGTTGAACTTGTTCTTAACCCGGTCCTTTATTGATTTGACAACTTTGCGTTTTCCTTTAAGAGAACGGTTGCCGTGCAAATGAAACTTTAGAGACCCGCAAGCGACGATCATTTTACTAAATCTTTCAACTCAAGCCAAGCAAGCGCTTGGAGGCAGTGAGCGTGATTTATCCGGTGAATGCCCCGAGCTACGTTGGTTTTTCAAATCCAAACCACCGGCTCCGGGGCCTTGCCGGTGGTCAGCGGGCGACTTCCTCCAGAATATAGGGTTCGACAATGTCTCCCTGTTTAATGTCCTGGTATTTTTCCAGGGCCAGTCCGCATTCATAGCCGTTGGGAACTTCCTTGACGTCGTCTTTAAATCTCCGCAGAGATCCGATTTTCCCATCGTAAACCACCACGCTATCGCGGACGAGCCGCGCGTTCTGGTTGCGCTCCAGATTCCCGGAAACCACCATGCACCCGGCAATGACGCCGACCTTTGGAATGGTGTAAACTTCCCGCACTTCGGCGCGGCCCATGATCTTTTCAGTGAACTTCGGCTCCAGTAGGCCTTCCAGCGCTTTTTTCATATCTTCAATGGCGTCATAAATGACGTTATACAACCGAAGGTCGACGCTTTCTTTCTCCGCAAGTTCGCGGGCCTGGTCCGTCGGTCTCACGTTGAAGCCGATCACGATGGCGTTGGAGGCGGTGGACAGTAAAACGTCGGATTCCGTGATCCCGCCCACGGATCCGTGAATGACCTTGATGCGCACGGCGTCGGAATCCAGCTTGCCAAACGCCTCTTTTACGGCTTGGATAGACCCCTGGACGTCGGCTTTAAGGATAACGTTAAGTTCCTTGATTTCGCCTTCTTCGATTTGCCGGTGCAAATCGTCCATGGTCACCCGCGCGGTTTTATTCAGGGAAAGTTCCCGCATTTTTTGTTGCATCTGGGAGCTGATCTGCCTGGCCTTGCGTTCGTCGCGAACGACGAAAAACTTGTCGCCCGCGTTTGGCACTTCGGGCAAACCCAGGATTTCAACCGGGGTGGAAGGTCCGGCTTCCTTTTTTTTCTTGCCGTGGTCGTTGATGAGAGCGCGCACTTTCCCGAAGTAGCAACCGGCGGTAAAGGGGTCGCCTATCCGAACCGTGCCCTTTTGAACGACGACGGTGGCCACGGGCCCTCGGCCTTTGTCGAGCTTGGATTCAATGACGACTCCCTGGCCCAAAAGTTTTGGATTGGCCTTGAGTTCCATGATTTCAGCCTGCAACAGGATCATGTCCAATAGATTGTCGATCCCGGTTCCTTGTTTGGCGGAAACCTGGGCGAAAATGGTTTGTCCTCCCCAAGATTCCGGGAGCAGTCCGACGTCCGCCAGTTGTTTTTGAACCTCATCCGGTTTGGCGTCGGGTTTGTCGATTTTATTGATCGCAACCAAGATCGGAACGCCTGCGGCGTTTGCGTGGTCGATGGCTTCCTGGGTTTGCGGTTTGATGCCGTCGTCCGCCGCCACCACCAATACAACGACGTCCGTTACCTGCGCTCCCCGCGCGCGCATGGCTGTAAAGGCTTCGTGGCCGGGCGTGTCCAGAAAGGTAATACTGGTGTTCTTGACGTCTACCTTATAGGCGCCGATGTGCTGGGTGATCCCGCCTTTTTCCAGGTCCGTAACGTTGGTTTTTCGAATGGTATCCAGCAACGAGGTTTTCCCATGGTCGACGTGACCCATGATAGTGACGATGGGGGCGCGGGGAAGCCTGTCCTCGGGAAGGTCTGGCTCTGAGTTTTCAACGTCCAGTTCAAGGTCATGGGATACGACTTCGACTTCAAATCCCAGTTTATCGGCAACCTTGGAGGCCAAGCTCAGATCAAGGCTTTGATTAATGTTGGCCATGACGCCGAACAACATCAATTCCTTGATGATCCCGTTGGGCGTGGTCTTTAATTTTTCAGCCAGATCCCGAATGGGCATGTTTTCGCTTAACTGAACCATTTCGAATCCGCCTTCTTCTACGACTTGAGGAGGAGGCTCTACGGCTTCTTTTTTAATTTCCCGGGATTTTGTCTTGGGTTTTTCCGAAGATGGATGGGCGGCTTCTTTTTTCGGAGCGGCGGGAGCGGTTTTTTTATTTGATTCGGGTTCTTTGGGCTTTTCTTCTTTTATCTCTTGCTTGAAGATCTTTAAACCCGGCCGTTTATTACCTTTTGCGGCGTCCTTTTCTTCTGCTTCCGTGGGCGCCGCTTTTGGGGCGGGTTTTTGGGTCTCGCTAATTTTCGGCGCCTCGACCGCTTCCGTTTTTACCGGGGCTTCGGCGTCGGTTTTGGAGGCTGTTTTTGTTGCGGCTTTCGCTTTGGGCGCGGCTTTGGCCTTGGCCTTGGCTTTTGCTTTGGGCGCGGCTTTTGCCTTTGTTTTGGCTTTTGCTTTGGCGGGGCTTACGGTTTTACTGAATATTTCCCGGATATAGTCCGCAGACTCTCCGTCGATCGAACTCATATAGTTCTTTACGGGAACGTCTTTCTTTAAAAGCTCGTCGATGATCTGGTCGTTTTGGATATTCAATTCCAAAGCCAATTTATTGATCCTGATTTTGGCCAAACAATCCTCCTTTTACCGTAGGCGTCTAATTATTTTGCTAAATAGGTCAAGCCAGGGAGGGACGTCCTCCCGCATTTTAATTTTGCGCGCTTTCCAGCCCTTCCATAATTGACTTGGCCTGCTCCAGAATGGCCTGCGCAATATCTTCATCGATCCCATCAATTGCCGTAAGCTCGTCCAAGGCGGTGATGGACAATTCCGCGATGGTTTGGAACCCGTTTTGTTCCAGCAATTGGATGGTTTCGGCGTTGAGCTCTTGTAAATTCTGAAGGGGAAGATCCTGATCGTCGTCATCTTCCTCTTCGGCTTCCGATCCTTCCTCGGCGTCCGGCGCGGATTCTGTCTCTTCGTTCGATCCGGGCGCTTCCTGGCCTTCCTCCGCCGCGACCTCTTCAGAGGCTTCGCCGGAAGGAACGTCAACGCTGCCGGCGTTCGATTCCGCCAGAGCGGTCTCCTCTTCCTGGGCCTGTTGAACTTGCTCCTCGGCCAAAGCCAACAAGGCCTCCGCTTTTTTGGGACCGATTCCGGCAAGCTTGGTCAATCCCTGAACGCCTAACTCGGCCACTTGTATGGCGGTGTTGACGCTGTCCGCAAACAGAATGGCGACAATTCTTTCGCCAAGACCTTTTGCATTTTTGACGCTGTCCAGATAGTCGACTTTCGCAACCTTGGAGGAGCCTAGTAATCCCAGGGAGGGTTGCAGAAGCCCCAGGTTTTCAGATTCGCCTTTTATGTCGACTTTCCATTTTACCAGTTTAGCGGCGAGCCGAACGTTTTGACCTTTTTTGCCGATGGCCAGGGACATTTGATCGTCGGCGACGATCAGGGTCATTTGTTTTTCTTCCTCATTCAGGACAATCCGAGAAATTTTCGCCGGGCTGATGGCGTTACGGATAAACTCCTGGGGATCCTCGGAGTATTCCACGATGTCGATTTTTTCGCCGCGAAGCTCCTGAACAATGGCCTGGACGCGCATTCCGCGCATCCCCACGCAGGCTCCGACAGCGTCGATATCCCGCTCATTTGACCGGACTGTTATTTTTGTGCGTCCGCTGGGTTCACGGGCGACGTCAATGATTTCCACCATGCCTTCGCTGATTTCCGGCACTTCCAATTCAAACAGGCGCCTGATGAGTCCCGTGTGCGTCCGGGAGAGAATCACCATGGCGTTTTTAGCCGTTTTGCGGACGTCCAGAACATAGGCCCGGATGCGCTCGCCGCGATTGAAAGACTCGCGAAATACCTGCTCGCGCCGGGGAAGGACGCCCTCGGTTTTTCCCAGGTCGACGATGATGTCTCCGTGCTCGAACCGTTGCACCCCGCCGTTGATCAGTTCGCCTTTTTTATCGATGAATTCATTATAAGTATTGTCAATCTCGGCTTCGCGGACTTTTTGGAGGATGACTTGCTTGGCCATCTGAGAGGCAATGCGGCCATAATTTTCCATGATCACCGGAACCAAAATGGTTTCCCCCACCTCGGCTTCGGGATTAATATTTCTGGCTTCGCGCAGGTCGGCTTCCTGATGAACATTTTCGAGTTTTTCGACCACCGTCATTTCGCTGAAAATTTTTATTTCCCCGGTTTCAGGATCGAACTCGGTGTGCAGGGTTTGCAGTTTCGGGAAATTTTTGCGCGCGGCGACCTCGATGGCGCTTTTTATGGCGTCGATGAGGTAATCCTTGTCGATGCCTTTTTCGCGGGCAATCTGTTCCAGTAAATGTATGGCTTCCAAGTTCATGGGGTTGGGCTTAAAATTCGATGAGCAATTGGGCTTTGGCGATTGCGTCCAGGGGGATTTCTTCGCGGGTTCCTTTTATATCTAAGCTCAGGGTATTGTTTTTAAAATCGACGATTCGTCCGGAAAACTGATTTTTTCCCTTGATGGGCGTTTCGGCGGTTATCTCGACTTTTTTGTCGATATTTCTCAAGAAATCTTTTTCCCCCTTCAAGGGCCGGTCAAGCCCGGGAGAAGATACTTCCAAGGTGTAGGGGGCCGGAACAAGTTCCTCGACCTCCAGCATGTCCTCTATTTTTCGGCTGACGCGACGACAATCTTCAACTGTCACCCCGCCTTTTTTATCTATGAATATTCTGAGAACCCAGGAGAGCCCTTTTTTTTTATATTCAATGTCCACCAGATCCAGAGATTCTTTTTGGAGGGTGGATTCTATTAAATCGTTTGCCGACCCGGCAATGGAAGCTTTGCCCATTTTAAATTTTTTTACCCGAGCCGCTTGGGACGGGAATCTTTCTGGAGGCTTGAACTTTCAATCAACAGGGGAGTTATCGACGCTCTTACCGGTTAAAACCCGCGACAAAAAAAAATGCGGGCTGGTTAGCCCGCACTCTTTTAAGCAGACCTGTTTTGTTGAGAGAAGTCTACAGTAACCTGGGTAACGTTTCAAGGAATTTTTTCCACAATGGGCAAAAGAGATGAGTTTATAAGTCGTTTAAAATATTGCGGATTTCGCCGGAAAAATCGGGGTAGGGAACCAATCTGGATTCTCCGGTTTTGCGAATTTTTACTTCCACCTGTCCCGAATCAAGGTTTTTGGGTCCCACAATTATTTGCAGGGGGATTCCTATCAATTCGGCGTCCTTAAACTTTACGCCCAACCGGTCCGAGCGATCGTCGAGAAGGGCGTCGATGCCTTGGTCCCACAAGGTTTTATATATATGGTCGCTTGCCTCCCGGACGGAATCGGTCGAGTAATTGACGGGCATGACGACGACTTGAAACGGGGCGATAGGCAAAGGCCAGACGATTCCCTTGTCGTCGTGGTTTTGCTCAATGGCGGCGGCGGCTGTTCTCCCGACGCCCACGCCGTAACATCCCATCACCATGAGGTTTTCCTTGCCCTGATCGTTCAGAAAAGTCGCATTCAAAGCGGAGCTGTATTTGGTTCCCAGAACGAAGATATGCCCGACTTCAATACCGCGCTTGACTCCGTATTTTCCGTCGGCGCAACGCGGACAAGGTTCGTTTTCTTCTATCAGGCGGACGTCTCCGGGTTTTTCAATTTTGAAGTCCCGGCCCGGTTGAACGTCGGTGAAATGGGCGTCCGGTTTGTTGGCTCCGACGATCATGGATTTCATGAGGGCGACTTCCCGGTCGGCGTAAATTTTCAGTTTTAAACCCACGGGGCCGACATAGCCCACCGGAACACCGACTTTTTGGGCGATGAGTTTTTCGTCCGCGGGTTGCGCCCATTCGACGTCCAGAAGGTTTTTCAGTTTGACGGCGTTGACTTGCCTGTCGCCGCGAACCAGCGCCGCGACCAGTCCCTGATCCGTGTCGAACAAAATGGTTTTTACCAGAGCCTTGGAGGGAACGGATAGGAATTGGCAGACCTCCTCAACGGATTTTTTTCCGGGAGTGGCGACTTCTTTTAAATCCTGAGCCGCGGTTTCGTCGTTTTCGGGAACAGGGTCGCGGGCTTCGGATTTTTCCAGGTTGGAGGCGTAATCGCAGGAGTCGCAAAACGCCACGGCGTCTTCTCCTGAATTGGCGAGCACCATGAATTCGTGCGAAAGGTTTCCTCCGATGGTGCCGGAATCGGCTTCTACTTTTTTAAATTCCAGGCCGCACCGGCGGAAAATGTTGGAATAGGCGGTCGCGGTATCCTGATAAGTTTCCCGAGCGCTTTCCTCGCCGGCGTGAAAGCTGTAGGCGTCTTTCATCATAAATTCCCGCCCGCGCATCATGCCGAATCGCGGGCGTACCTCGTCGCGGAACTTGGTTTGAATTTGATAAAGTAAGACGGGCAGTTGCCGGTAGGATTTTATTTCCTTGCGCAGAATATCGGTGATCACGTCCTCGTGCGTGGGACCGTAGCAGAATTCGCGGTCGTGCCGATCCTTGAGGCGCAGTAATTCCTTGCCGTAAAAATCCCAGCGTCCGCTTTCCTTCCATAGCTCGGCGGGCTGAATGCTGGGGAGAAATACTTCCTGTCCGCCGATGCGGTTCATTTCTTCGCGGATGATGTTTTCCACTTTCCTGAGGACGCGCAGGCCCATAGGCAATATGGAGTAAATGCCTGCGGCCAGTTGGCGGATCATACCCGCCCGTACCATGAGTTGGTGGCTGATGACCTCGGCCTCTGCCGGGGACTCTTTTAACGTGGGAATAAAAAGTTTTGAATAGCGCATTGTGTTTTTGGTTGGGTGAGATTAATTCCTGCGGAAGGCAAAAAAAACCGACGGAACTCTTTCTCCTCCGCCTGGATCCCAGCCTTCTTCAGGGCGTTCTATGGATTTTCAGATTTAAACAATTTATTGGCAAGCTCAATGTCTTCGGGATAATGGATCTCGATCCAGCCTTTATGAACTTCCATGAAGTTGACGGTGAATTCCCGGTCGATCATTTCCTGGATCAGGTCGGTAAAATTCAATTGTGAAATGTCGTCCGCTTCATGCAGTCGGCCTTCGTAGTTCTGGACGCAATCCTGGTAGGTCTGTATGAATCGTTCCGCGCCGGTTTTGCTGAATTTTGCCAGTCCCATGAACTCGTGGGTGGCGTGCTCCGGGTTAATTTTTTTCCCGATCCGGGCGACGTCGTTCTCATAGACAAAACTTATTTTTCGCCGCGAGGGAGTGTGCCATTGTTTGCTCGCCACGAAATCGATGTAATGTCCGCTTTCGTTTTTGTGGTACTGGATGGAGTCGTCCACCGCCAGAACAATGTCTTCCTCACAGGCCATGAGTTTGGTGATGATGTGACTTTCCAGAAGAATGTCCGAGTACAGGAGAACAAAGCCGTCTTCCAGTTTGTCCCGCGCCGCAAAAATGCTGTTCAATAAAGTTCCTTTTTTATAATCCTTGTTTTCCACGAAGGAACATCCTTCGGCTTGAACATGTTCCGCGCCGTATCCCGTCACTACGGTGACGTCCATCAGGTTATTTTTGTTGAACCCGGCGACTTGCCGGTGGAGCAGGGGCTTGCCCGCAATGTCCAGCATGGCTTTGGGTTTTCCGTTGAGGACGTCCTTGAGCCTAATTTCCTCTCCGGCGGCGGGAATGACGACGGGTATGTTTGTGTTGGTCTGGTCTTGTTTGTCTTTTTCTTTCACGTCCAGAAAGCCGACGGTATTGAAAATATCGCGCACCGGGGCGCAGTAGGGGTCGACTTCAAAGGATCGCTGGTGAACCAGAATGTTCTTTCCAGTTTTCATCATAGCCCGATAGGCGCTGCGAAGCAGATGGTTGGCGTAGATGGCCACGTTGAATCCGGCTGAGGCTAATTCGTCCTCCGTCACTTTATTGTATGTGGTGGGCACACACACCAGCGGGCGCTTGAGGCCGAGTTCCTTAGACAGAGTCTGGTATTGCTTTGCAAAATCGAAAATCTCGTCCGGTTCCTTGGATTTGGAATGGATCATGATACCGTCCGCCCCCGCGAGTAGGTATTCCCGGGCGCGCGATAGGGCGTCCTCGACGCTTCTTCCGGCGATGAGGCTTTCCAGCCGGGCGATGATCATGAAGTCGTCGGTGATTTGTATTTGTTTGCCGCGTCGAATCTTGTTGGCGAATATTTTGGGATTTTCGAGGGTTTGTTGCGCGCCGTCCTCCAGGCTGTTGCGCTTGGGGAATACCTTGTCTTCAATAATGACGGCGGAAACTCCGGCCTTTTCCAGTCGAGTGATGGTGTATTCAAAGTTGTTGGGATCGCCGCCAGTGTCTCCATCCACGATGAGGGGCTTGCTGGTGACCGCCAGAATTTCCGAAATGGTTTGCAGGCGGGAGTCGAAGCTGACGACTTCGATGTCGGGATAGCCCTTGGAGGCGGAGTCGGTGAGACTGCTCTCCCAAAGCGCGTCGAATTCCCGCGTCACCGGCTTTCCGCCGGACTCGCCTTCGACCTTGAGGTTGTTGGCGACAATGCCACTCAATCCGTTGTGCGCTTCCAGAACGCGCACCAGGTTTCCTTGTTTTAAAAGCGCTTTGAGTTTGCCTCTGCGAATTTCCGGTAGAATATTGTTGCGAAGCGTCATTCACCAATCCTTGAAGGGGTTGGGTTTTCCAGGCATTCCCGGATCCAGATGGGGATGTAAATTTCTTCCAGATCAAATTTAATGAAGGTTTCGAGGACGATTTCTATTTGACCCAGCAGGCTTAAATGTTTGTCTAGAACGATCAGGTTTTGACCTTTCAATTTGCAAAATCCGCTGGAAAACTTAATTTCGTCGCTCGCCAGGTCGGTGAACATAAAATCTATGGATAATTTAGCGGCGACGGACTTCAAATCTTGCCAGGCGGTTTCCGGGTCGGGCATGGAATTTTTATTGAAATTCATTAGATTTTTCTCTGTTGCCGAGCGCCAGACGTTGAAATACCCATAAAATAAAGGCTTGAAATAACGTCAGTCTCTGAAATTTAACATAAATCTTGCCGGGAAAACATCAAATAATCCAATATTTTAATGCTATCTGGAAAAAATTGGCGCGGAATGTATTTTTCCCTAAAGTGATTTTAAAAAATTCCCGATAAATTTAGTGTTATGCCTCCACCTTGGCTTCGGGGAACGGGTTAAGGGAATAACCTTTTCCCCGAAGCCTCTAATTCTACATTCTGCGGGCGTCCGCCCCAACCGGACAATATTCCATAAAGGTACTCGCCCTCTCCCGGATTATTTTATATCTTTAAAATCCCGGCGCCGGGTTTCCAGTTGTTCGCGGTAGCGGGCGGCGTCTCCGTAGTCGAAAAACTTTTTGTACCGGCTGTGTACGCTCTTTACCCGGCGCGCGTGTTTGATGGGGCACCAGTATTGCTCGGTCCGCGCGGCGATTTCCCGGGCGTAAGCGACCACTCCGTTAAAATAGCCGCAATACGCGCAATTCGCCTTTTCAATGAAGTTCAAATAGCTCAAATACCTCCGGTCTAGAATAATGTAGTCCCTGCGTCGCACCTTGGGCAGTCCATAAATAGGAAAGCAAACCGCCTGGTAAAACGATAAGACCAAATCCATCGCCAGAGCCGGAAACAGGCACAACCAGATTACCGGCGCGGTTAAAACTGTTGGCAAGCTCGATTCGATAAAATAGCGCCTCAGAGTTTTTGCCAGCAGGCGGTGTCTAGCCTTGATTCCCCGTTCAAAGTGGATTTTTTTTTCGTGGATCTTGTATAAGAATTCCTGCTCGTTTTTCTGGATCTCAACGAGGAGTTCATTTTCCAGGTGATGGATTTTTTCGAGCAATGCTTCCATTCTGTTTTCCATAAAGCGGACCCTGGCGTAAAGGTTGACGGATTTGCGCGGGAAGAAAAATCCATCGCAAAATATGGCTTCAAAATTTTAATTTGGGGGTATAATGGCGACGAAGCTTTTAATTTCCCTCCACGGTTTTTTGACGATTGTCATGGCTACAGACTTCGAGAGTCACTTCAAAATTGAAAACATCCAGCCGACGCCCAATCCGGACGCGATAAAGATCGTTCTAGATCGTTCGGTAGCGCCCGCTGGAGCCGTTTCGTTTGAAAGAGACGACTATCAGGGCGGAGACTCCTTTGCCGACGCGATGTTTTCCCTGCGCGGAGTAGAGTCGGTTTACCTCAACGAAAATTTTATCACCCTGACCAAATCAATGCTAACCGATTGGCTGGATTTGGAGGCGCCGGTTCGCAAGTTAGTGGAGGATCGGTTGGGGAGCTACGACAACCCCGAACATCCCGCTGGGAGCAAAAAAGACGACGCCGAAAAAAGCATTTTGGAAGACGTGACCCCGGAGGCGTTTCAAAAATGCACGGACTCGGAAAAGGCCGAAATCATAGACGCCTTGTTCGACGAACGCATTCGGCCCGCATTGGCCGCAGACGGCGGCGGCCTGCGCGTCGCTTTGGTGGAAGGCAAAAAGGTGCGCATCCATTACGAAGGCGCCTGCGGCTCTTGTCCCAGCTCGGTTTCGGGAACGCTTCGCACCATTCAGAATATTTTGCAGGAAACCCTGGATCCGGAGATACAGGTTTTTTCCATGTAGGTTTTTTGCGCCCCCAGCATTTATCCCTCCCAATCGTTTAACCCACCCTCGTTACTTTAATGGATTCTTCAAAACCCACGATCATGGAGTTTTCTTCCCGGACCGCCGAAAAGTTCGGCAAGCCGCTCAACCAGAAAGCAGTGGTTGCGGTTAAGGACGTTCACCGATTTTGGGACGATATTCGCTCCGGAATAAAAGCAAAAACGTTGAGCGTCGCTTTGAACCACGCCAGCCTGGCGCATAAATACCGCGAGCACAGCCGCCAAAAACTGCAGGGCGCGGGGTTTTTTTTAGCCGTCCTGGGATTAGCGGGGTTGTTTGTTCAATGGCAATTTGGCGTTGCGGGGATTCTGCTGGGCGGACTGGTATTTTTCGTCGCGAAAAAAAGTCAGGATCAAACCAGCCGCAGGTTCGCGTCGCAATTGGTAGAAGACTTGGCGGATCCTTCCAAAACCGAGGCGATGGAGGTGTTGGCGTCGCTTTACATTTCCGGGATACTGACTCTGGAATCCGAAACCGGCAAGGCCCACTGGCCGCAATACCCATCCGACGTTTTCACCGGCGAGACGCGCTTCATCGCTTATTAAGCGACTCAGTTAATGATGCGGGCGATGTCGTTGTAGAAGGCGAAGGCCATCAGGCTGAGGAGCATGAAGAGTCCCACTTGATGGGCGCGTTCCCTGTTCTTTTCGCTGACGGGCCGGCCCTTGAGCGCTTCGATGGAAAAGAAAAACAAATGCCCGCCGTCCAGCATGGGAATAGGCAGTAAATTTAACAGGCCCAGGTTGATGCTGAGCAGGGCGGTGAGGAGAATCAGTTCGAGAAATCCTTGCTCGGCCTGTTGACCATAAATCTGGAAAATCAGGATCGGGCCGCCTATGGAGTCAGCGGGGACTGAACCGAGAATCATTTTTTTGATGCTGGCGCCAATCAGGTAAGTGACGCGCCAGGTTTCCTTGAAGGCGCGTTTGACGGCGCCGAACGGGCCGTACTGTTCGGTCAGCATTTCTCCGATGAGGCCCATGCCCAGGGTTCCAATTTCCACTTTCTTGCCTTCGCGGTCCTTAACAATTTCGGATTTGGGAGTCACGGCAATGCTCAACCTGTCCCCGCCCCGATCAACTCCGAAGATCGCTTCTTTTCCGGGATGGTCCGCCGCATTTTCTTTCAGCGTTTCCCAACCCTGCATCGGCGCGCCGTTGATGGATACGATAACGTCTCCCAGTTGGAATCCGGCCTTTTCGGCAGGGGCGTCTTTTTTGAGGTAGGCGATTTCCTGGACCAGGGGGGTGACGCCGATAAGCCCAACGGATTCTTTTTCGCCGAACATATTGGTGATCTCCTCCGCCAGCGGGGTGATCGCCAGGTTCATGACTTTGGCGGCGTTTCTTTCAATGACGATATTTAATTCCTTACCAGGGCTTTTGTGCACGGTTTTCAACAGGTCTTCCCAGTAGAGTACCGGTTGGCCGTCTATTTCAACGATGCGGTCGCCTGTGGCGAGGCCCGCGGCCTGCGCTGGAGAGGAGTCGCGCACCGATCCGATCTGGGTGGAGAGGACCGGGACGCCGCCGAGATAAACGAAGTAATAAATAAGAATGGAGAACAGAATATTGAACAGCGGACCGGCAAAGGCGATGATCATTCTACTGCTCACCGGCGCGGCGGAAAACGAACCTTCTTCGGGGGACTCTTCGTCCAGTTCTTCTCCCTTCATCTTGACATAGCCGCCCAGCGGAATGGCGCAGATGAGGAATTCGGTTCCGCCCGAGGTTTTGCTGACTATTTTGGGACCAAATCCCAGTGAAAATTTTTCCACGACCACGCCGCACCTGCGCGCGGCAAGGAAATGCCCTAGCTCGTGGACAAAAATCAGCGCTGCCAGGCCCGCAAGAAATATGAAAGTCTTGGAGCTGTAGTCGATGATTGTATCAATAGGGAGAATGGAAAGTTCCAGCATGCTCGGCCTCTTATTTATGATCTTCCAGGGAGTCGGTGAAATCCAAAACTTCGACTCCGCGGGGGGGATGAAATTGGAAAAGTTGGTCCGGTAAATCCAGATTGACTTCTATTTGACTGAATTTAATTTCTGTTTTGTTCCCTAATTTATCATACACGCTCGAACCCAGAATCTGATAGCTTTTCTTGTCCGCGAATAGGGTGAGCGTTTTCACGTTCATTTTCTTGTCCTTGGGCGCGAGTTCCACCTGGTAGGTCTCGGAGTTTGAGGTCACGCGCGCCACCTCGAACGATTCCGTCAGTTTTCCCTTGCCCGCGAGAAACAGGGCCGGGGTGTTGTTGGAATACACGTTTTTCATGGGCATTTTGTTGACCTGGTTTTCCTCAGGAACATATAGCCAGAGCATGTCTCCGTTGCTGATCAAAATCTGGGGATCAGGCGCGTCGTACAGCCATTTCATTTTCCCCGGCTTTTTAATAAAGACCTCGCCTTCCGTCGTTTGCACCTGATCCATTAATTTGATGAACGCTTTTTGAACGAATTTTGCTTTCCAGGTTCGCGTCGCCTCGTACTTTTTTTGAACGGCGTCGACAGTCGCTTGTTCCTTACTGACGGCTCCTGCCGGCCCGGCGCACATCAGGCTAAACGCCAGAAACAAGGCCGCCGTCCCGAAAATTGAATTTATGAGTTTAAGATCAATCATCTTTTATTAACACCCTGCCGCCCGAGACCGTCAACCGATTTTCCAGAAATAATTGGATCGCTCTCGGGTAGATAATATGTTCTTGCTCCAGAATGCGTTGAGCCAATTCGTCTACCCCGTCGGAGTCCTTAACGGGAACGGCGGATTGCAGGACGATGGGTCCCGCGTCCACCGCCAGCTCGACAAAATGGACGGTGCATCCGCTGACTTTAACGCCTGCGTCCAGAGCCTGCTGTTGCGGGAACAGGCCCGGAAAATCGGGAAGGAGCGAAGGATGAATGTTTAAAATCCTGCCCTGGAAGGTTTCGATGAATTCAGCTCCTAAAATGCGCATGTAACCTGCAAGGCAAACCAGGTCGACTTGTTTTTCCTTTAGCCGACGGCTCATCTCGCGGTCGAAGGATTCTTTATCCGGAGACGCTTTGGGATCGACAAAGGCGCATTCAATATTGTGCTTTTTGCCGCGCTCCAGCGCCTGGGCGTTTTCCTTGTTGCTGAGGATAACGGAAATTTCGGCGTCGACGTCTCCCCGTTCGACGGCGTCGATAATGGCTTGCAGATTACTGCCGCGTCCGGAAGCCAGTATTCCTATTTTAGATTGCGTCTTATTGGTCAAGGAAAAATCTAGGATAAGCTGGTCAGGATATTTTTGAGAAGCCCGATATTTTGCGTGTGCCCGGATTTATGGGCGCGGACCCGCCCGCGAATGGGTTTTCCCAGGAGATAAAGGTCGCCGATGATGTCCAGGATTTTGTGGCGAACAAATTCGTTGTCATAACGTAGCTCGGTGTTCAAAACCTTTCCGTCGCCCAGCAGGATGAAATTGTCCAGTTTGCCGCCGACGCCGAATCCCATCGCGTTCAATTGCGCCACTTCCTCCATGAATCCAAAAGTGCGTGCCGGGGCGATTGCGGTTTTAAAACTTTCTGCCCCGGAAAACTCGTAGGTGTAATCGCAAACCCCGATGGGTTCGGGATATTCCATGTGGTACTCAACGATGAAATTATCCGCCGGCTCGATGGAAATATAGGCGCCGCCGTTTTCCTTGGACCCGAAACTGTATTTTTGACGAATGACCATTTCCTCCTGCTCCTCGTCCTGGATTTCGAATTCGCCGTCTTCAATAAGCTGGCAAAAATCCTTGGCCGAGCCGTCCATTACCGGGGCTTCGTCGCCAATTTTTATCAGAAGATTGGTGATCCGGTACATGTGAAGAACCGCCATGATGTGTTCGATGGTGGCCACGGAGGAAGGTCCCTTCCCCAGGCAGGTGGAGTAATCGGTGGACTGTACGTTTTCCAACCGCGCGGGAATTGTGTGGCGGCTGGAAATGTCGCCAAAGATAATTCCGCTTCCGGGCGGCAGGGGTTGCAGGATCAAACCGGTATTGATTCCGGAATGCAAACCGCTTCCGCAAAGCACCACGCTTCTTTTTAACGTCCGTTGCCTGAGGGGAGGCGCAGTTTTTTTTTCAGTGGAACCTCGGGAATCGCCGCCGTTGGAAGATGTGGAAGCCCGAACGTCTGGGGTCTCCACGCAGGCGATTCGAAATTTTGCCGGCAAATCGTTCAGCGAAATCGTTTGACGGTTGGTTCCCGGAATCACTATTTGTTCCAAAAGGCCGCGCAACTCTTTAATGTTGCCGGGCCAGGAATAGGCGCAAAGGGTTTTCAAGGCGTCAGGATCAAATTGCGGAGCCTTGGCCCCATCGCCCTCCAGAAATTCTTCAAAATAGGTTTGGATCAAGTTGGGAATGCGATCAGAATACTCCCGCAGAGGGGGAATGGCTAGCGACCCCTTTTCCAGAATTCCGTACAGTCCCGGATGGAAATCCCCTTTTTGTGCCAGTTCGGCAAGATTCACCGAGCTTGCCGCGATCAGCCGGGCCGCAAGGAACCCGGCGTCATTGCCTTTGGGATCCTCTTCCTGTGCCTTTAGCGCTTTGGCTAGTTTTTCCTGAAGGCTTTTGCCCAGAGCTTCAATGTTCGTCAGGTAAACGATTTTCCGGTCCGGCGCCCCCAGTTCCTTCTTGGTTGAGGATCTTGGAGACGATTTGAACAACTGGGACTGAATGTTTGGCATGGGCCGCACTGCGCAGTTCAATTTTATCAGCGGAAGTTCGCGGATTTTGCTTTGGCGATGGATGGACTGAGCAATCAACTCCTTACCGACGCCGGATTCTCCCAAAATCAATGTCGGCTTAATGTGGCGTGCCATGGACTTGATGGATTTTTTGATCTCAACCATTCGATCAAAACAAAACGGGATCTCGTTGTTCCAGGATTTTTCTCGCGACTCGGTTTGCCGGTCGCGCAAGGCTGAGGCGATGCTTTTGGTGATCTGGTCCAGGGAAAACGGTTTTTCGATGAAGTTATACGCCCCCAGCTTGGTGGCCTTCACCGCCGTTTCGATTGTCCCGTGACCGGACATGATCAACACCGCCATTTCGGGATAATAGGTTTTTATGGTTTTCAAAACCTCGATGCCGTCCATTCCCGGAATCCAGATATCCAGCAAAACCAAATCCGGCGGATCGTTCTGAATTTTTTCCAAAGCGTCCAAGCCGTCCATGGAAGACCCGACCTCGTAACCTTCGTCCGCGAGAATATCCTGTAACGAGGCGACGATGTTTTTTTCGTCGTCTACGATTAGAACTCTTTCCTTGTTCAAAATGCGCCTCCAACTCCGGGTAATAAAGCAAGCCGTCCACATATTTTCCCGGTTTGAATAGAAATTGTAAACCTTATTCTTTAATGAAGTCCGTGTAGTAAATCGTGTGCCCGTTGCGGATAAAATAATTTTCGTATTTGGTTTTGGGCACGTCGCTTCTTTCGTGAAAAAACTGCGTCTCACCCGATTTGTTTTTCAATAGCGGCTCGTTTTCCAGGTAGACAATCATTTCCCGGGCATAGGGTTCGCTGTCCGTGGCGAGGCGGAGGGTTCCGCCTGGTTCCAAAAGCGTCGCCAGTAAATGGACGAAATCAGGCTTTATCAGCCGCCGTTTGATGTGGCGTTTTTTGGGCCAGGGATCGGGAAAGTTGATAAAAATTTCGCTCAGCTCGCCGGCCTGGAATAAAACGGGGACTTTCTGACGGGCGTCCCCATAGCATATCCGGGCATTATTTATCATCAACTTGTCCAGCCGGGTGACGGATTTACGAATCCCTTTATGATAAAAATCAAGTCCGATTAAATTACTTTCCTGCCGCTGGAGAGCCAGTTCTATTAAAAACCGTCCATTGCCAAAACCAATCTCCAGTTTCAGGGGATGGTCGTTTTCGAAAATGCGCGGCCAGTCGGGGCGCTCGTCCGTGTTGATAAAAAGAGGATGGCCCGACGATTCTAGCTCGTCAAAAGATATGAGGTTTTTAGCGGAAGACATGGATTATTAAACTTCGTCTTCCCCGGTATTTTCGTGAATGGTCGTCATGCGGACAATTTCATATTCCTTGATTTCGCCGTCCCGGGGCAGTTCCGCCAGATCTCCCTCGACCTTGCCCAGGAGGGCCTTGCCCAGAGGAGACGCCAGGGAGATTTTTCCTTCATCGGGATTCACTTCTTCCGGAAACACCAGTTTGAAAACCCTGGATTCCCCGGAGTCGAGATCCTTTAAGTCCAGCGTGGAACCAAGACCGGACCGGTCTTTGGGGATACGGTCAATGTTGATCGACGAAATATCGCTGATTCTTTTTTGCAATTGCGAAACACGGGACTCCAAAAACATCTGCCGTTCCTTGGCGGATTTATATTCGGCGTTTTCGCTCAAGTCGCCGTGCGCGGCGGCTTCCATCAATGCCTTGGGAATATCCACTTCCAATTCTTTTTTGGATTTCATTAAATCTTGATCCAGTTTGTCAAGAATGGGCAGTCTCATATCAAACACTCTTTCATATTAGTCGTTCCGGGTTGATAGCGGCGCCCAAAAAGCGGCGGGCTGAAAGGGTAACGGCCTGGAGTCCGCGGCGGTTAAGGCGTCATTCGGCTCTGACAATAAAAGCCTCGGGATAGCCTCGTTCTCGAACTTGGTCTCTGCGTTCAATCGCTTGCTCGTAATCAGGAAAACTCCCCACCAATATACGGTAAAACGGTTTCCCGTTTTTGTCGAAAGTCCGAACCCGACCGTCCTCGATTTTTCGTCCGGCCTTCTCGGCGTTTTTCATGTCGGAGAAAACGGCCAGTTGAACGGCGTAATTACTTTCCGCTTTCGAGTTCCGGTTGGCGTCTCCAGAATTTTTTAAGACGGTTATTCTAACACGGGCCGTTCCTTTTTCAATCACTCCCAAAGTCCTGGCGGCCCCGCGGCTCAGGTCCAGAATCCGGTCGCCCACAAAAGGTCCCCGGTCGTTCACCCTCAATTGGACCTTTCGTCCGTTTTCAAGATTTTCCACTCGCAAAAGGGTCTGGAAGGGCAGGGTTTTATGCGCCGCCGTCACCCCGTCCATATCGTAGATTTCCTTGTTGGACGTTTCTTTGCCATGGAACTTGGGTCCGTACCAGGAAGCGGTTCCTGTTTGGGAAAACCCGGCTTTCACATAGCTCATGGGACGATAGATTTTTCCGTCCACCTCGTAAGGCAGGGAGCCGGATTCTTTTGGGAGCGGCTTCGAAGTGGGCTTGGAGGATGGAATGTATCTGGATTTCGAACGGCACCCCGACCAAAAAATCAGAAAGCCAAAAATTAATAAGAGGGCGAAAATAGCAAAAGTTTTTTGCCTAAAAAAAACGGAAAAGGGAAGCATTGATTTGTGGGGAAATTTTTGAAGCCGCCGCGTGGCCGGAGAGGATTTCAGTAAATATGAGGAAGCATATGCGGCCAGGTTTTCCGCCAACCGCATTTACAATTATAAAATCGCATTCTAGGGTCAGTCAGCCCCCAAATCAACCCAAATTCTTATGAAGGCGTAATGCGGGCGGCGAGGCGGTAGGTTTATGCGATAAATGCTTGACGAATAAGGAGATAAAAGGATAATGGCTGTGGAGACCAAAATTTTAGGGATGGGATTGGAGTCCATCATGGCGAGTGAGCCCAGAGAAAAAATTTTAAAATTGATTGAGGAGAGGGGCGACCTGCCTCCTTTATCCGATATTCTTGTGAGTTTGTCCGCCAAAATCGACGACCCGCATTGCGAGCTTTCCGAAATAGCGGCCTTGATTGAAACCGAGCCGGTGTTAGCCGGGAAAATGATTCGACTGGCCAACAGCGTGTTTTTTGCCGGAGGAAGGGAACAGGCCAAAGACCTGACCACCGCCGTTTGGCGCTTGGGCCTCAAACTGATTTTGGACTTGGCTTATACCCTGGAATTGCCAAAAATGTTTTACAAGTGCCGGGGATTTGTTCAGCGGGATTTTTGGCGGCATTCTCTGGCAGTGGCTATCTTGTCGCAAAATTTTGGCGCTCAGTTGATAGACGATAAAAAGGTCCGCGAGCAATGTTATGTCGCCGGTCTTATGCACGACGTTGGCATACTTGTGTTTTTTTATTTGATTCCAAAAATGTATCAGGATTTTGTCAAGGAGCTGGACCCAGAAGAAAAAACCCTGGAGTTTTGCGAAACGCAAAAGTTTGGAGTTTCCCATTCCCAAATGGGAGCTTTGTACATTGAAAAATGGTGGCCGGTGGACCGTTCCGTGGTGGAGGCGGTCAGGAGCCACCACCTCGAACAACTCGATTGTTCCACTCCAAACCCGTCGAATATTGTGTGGGTCTCAAACCGGATCGCCAATGGCGTTGAAATTACCGGCGGAATCCAGACCTGTTTTGATCCCATTCCCTACGAGGTATTGAACGGCTGGGGATTTGCCGAAGATGGGATTGAACGGATGGTCGACGAAGTGAATGAATCATTGGAATCGACGGAATCCCTGATGGATTTTTGACCCGGCGTCGTTAACCCCTTCCTGTTTTTAAAAAGTTTGTTATTATGGGAGCCGAAAAATAATTGGTCTCAAACAAATATTAGGCTCTTGATCCCCTCCCTGAAAAACTTATGAGCAAAAAACCGTTTCGCGTCAATTTCCGCGGCGTCAGAGGCTCTATCCCCACTCCTATTTCCTCGGCGGCCATTGAGGAAAAAATGTTGATAGCCCTTGAACAGGCGAAGCCCGAAGATTTGAAAGACGCCGCCTCACGCAAAAAATTTATCCAGTCATTGCCCGAATATGTCAAAGGATGCTACGGCGGCAACTCATCCTGCATTCACGTCGAAGCGGACGGGCGTCATTTGGTCTTCGACGCAGGCACCGGCCTGCGCGAGTTAGGACGCGACTGGATGAAGCGGGAGTTTGGCGAGGGCGAGGGCAAAGCGGATATCTTTATCACGCACACGCATTGGGATCACATCATGGGAATTCCTTTCTTCGTTCCCATGTTCATCGGCGGCAATCAATTCACGGTTTGCAGTCCGTTCCCGGATTTGCGCAAGCGCCTGCAAGGACAACAGGAGTTTAAATATTTCCCCGTCTCCTTCGATTCCATGCACGCCGATATTGATTTTGTGGACTTGAACAACCACCCGGAATATAAAGTTGGAAACGCGAAGGTTACCTGGAAGGAAATGTACCATCCCGGAAAAAGCTTCGCCTACCGGGTAGACTTTGCCGGCAATTCTTTTGTGTTCGCCACAGATTCGGAGTACAAGCAACTGGGACACGAGGCCTTGAAACCGGCGGTGGATTTTTTCCGGGGAGCCGATATGCTGGTCTTCGATTCCCAGTACACTTTTATCGAAGGCATAGAAAAGGAAGACTGGGGCCACAGCTCCACTTTCATCGGCGTCGATATCGCCGTGGAAGCCGGAGTCAAGCATATCGTCTTCTTTCACCACGAACCCACCTACAGTGATTTCAAGCTGGCGGAAGTTTTGGAAAACACCGAGAAATATCTTAAAGTCATCGCTCCAAACTCCAAGCTGAAAATGTCCATGGCGCGGGAGGGCTGGACGGTGGACCTGCTTTAATTCCCGTCTCCCCGTGCCCACGCCCAACGCATTCCGTTTTTCTATTGACCGCGGCGGAACCTTCACCGACGTCTACGCCGAGGTTCCCGGCGCCTCCGGCTATCGCGTTCTAAAACTTCTCTCCGACGATCCCTCCAATTACCTCGACGCTCCCAAAGAAGGCGTCCGCCGAATTTTACAGGACGTTGCGGGCGTCCCCATACCCAGGGATGATTTTGATTCCAGCGGTATCGAATGGATCCGCATGGGAACCACTCTCGCCACCAACGCTCTGCTGGAAAGAAAAGGTCGTCCATGCGCGCTCCTCATTACCAAAGGTTTTGGGGACTTGCTCAAAATCGGCAAACAGGACCGACCGCAAATTTTCGACCTTGAAATTTCCAAGCCGTCGCCGCTCTATCAATCCGTTGTGGAGGTGGACGAGCGGGTTCGCCCTGCGGGGAAGGCCCCTCCCGATGGTCGCAAGGGTTTTGAGCGGGGCGTCGGCGGCCAATGGGTTGAAGTGATACGTGAACTGGACGCCCTCCGGATTCAAAACGATCTTGAAGCGCTTCGCCGGAAGGGCGTGGACAGTCTGGCCGTCGTTCTGATGCATGCCTCAGTTTTTCCACGCCATGAAAAAGAAATCCGGGACCTTGCAAAAAAATTAGGCTTTGGACATGTTTCTCTATCATGGGAGGTCATGCCGCGAATTAAAATCGTCGACCGCGGCCAGACCTGTTGCCTCGACGCGTATCTGACTCCCGTGATACGCGAGTATGTCGACCGGTTCCAGGCGGGGTTCATGCGCGAAACTACCCAACTGCATTTTATGCAGTCCGACGGCGGACTGGCCCCGGCGGACGATTTTATGGGAAGCCGCGCGGTGTTGTCCGGACCGGCGGGCGGCGTGGTCGGCTACGCCAAAACCACCTTCGATCCCAAAAATCCGCAGCCGGTCATCGGCTTTGATATGGGCGGCACCTCGACGGACGTCTCCCGCTACGACGGCGAATTCGACTGGGTCCAGGAAACCGAAACCGCAGGCGTGCATCTGCTGGCGCCGCAGTTGAACATCAATACCGTCGCGGCGGGCGGCGGGTCGCGACTGTTCTTTAAAAACGGAATGCTCGTCGTCGGACCCGAGTCTGCGGGCGCCCACCCCGGTCCCGTCTGTTATCGAAAAAACGGATTCCTTTCCGTCACCGACGCCAATCTGGTCCTGGGACGTTTACTGCCGGAGTACTTTCCAAAAATTTTTGGTTCCGCCGGAGACCTGCCTCTGGACCGGGAGTCAGCGCAGTCGGAGCTTCAGGAACTTGTCGACCGGATCAACGCCGAACCCGGCGGTTCCGCTATGAAGCTGGAAGAAGCGGCTCATGGTTTCATTCAAGTGGCCAACGAAACGATGGCCCGGTCCATCCGGGAAATCACTCTGGCGCGCGGGCACGACGCCAGGGAGCACGTTCTCGCCTGCTTCGGCGGCGCAGGAGGGCAACACGCCTGTTCCCTCGCCCGCTTGCTCGGAATAAAAAAAATATTCATTCATCGCTTCGCGGGCGTCCTTTCCGCCTACGGGCTGGGCTTGGCCGACCGCATGGAAAGCGCACAGGAACCCGCTTCGCAAGATTTGAATTCAACCAACCTGCCAGATATTTTGAAACGGCTGGACGTCTTAGCTCAAACGCCAATTGAAAGGCTAAAACGTCAGAACTTTGCGGGCGATCGACTGGAGGTCCGGCATTACCTCAACCTGCGTTTCAATGGAACGGATACCAGCATGATGGTTTTGCGTCCTAAAGACGACGATTTTCAAAAATCATTTAGGGAATTGCATCGCCGGGAATTCGGGTTCGACATGCCGGGCAGGGACGTTCTGGTGGACGATTTGAAAGTTCAGGTCGTCGGCAAAACGCCGGGGATAAAAAGAATTCCCATCGCATTTAAAGAAGGCCCGCCCGTGCCGGAGACCGAGGCCTCTTGTTACTTCGACGGCGGTTGGCGCCAGACTCAGGTGTTCTTGTTGGACGCTCTGGGCGCGGGGCAAGTTGTGTCCGGTCCCGCAATCATTATTCACCAGACCACCACCATTCTGATCGAGCCGGAATGCCGGGCGTCGATCACTGAATACGGCGACGTGGAAATAGAGGTAGGACAAAACGCGCCGAAAAAAATCGGCGTGGAAAAGGACCCCGTTCAACTCGCCGTGTTCGGCGCTCGCTTCATGTCCATCGCCGAGCAGATGGGGCGCATCCTCGAACGCACCGCAATTTCCACCAACATCAAGGAGCGGCGCGATTTTTCCTGCGCCTTGTTTGGTCCGGAGGGCGACCTCGTGGCCAACGCGCCGCATCAACCCGTGCATCTTGGTTCTATGGGCGAAGCGGTGAAGGAACAAATCCGGTTGACGGGCGGCAAGTTTAAAGAGGGCGATGTGTTCATGACCAACCATCCCGCCGTAGGCGGAAGCCATTTGCCCGATATCACAGTGATCACGCCGGTATTAAACGAAGGCCGTCCTATCTTCTTCGTCGCGAGCCGGGGGCATCATGCGGACGTCGGCGGCATATCGCCGGGGTCCATGCCGCCGTTTTCAAAAACTCTTGAGGAGGAGGGCGTGAGCTTCAAGTCCTTCAAGCTGGTCGAGGGCGGCGTGTTCAATGAAGAGGGCGTTGCCCGACTACTGTTGAAACAGGACCAAGCGGCTTCGGCGCCGTCGCCGACCATTCCCGGAACGCGCGCGCTGGCGGACAATATTTCCGACCTCAAAGCCCAGGTCGCCGCAAATCAAAAAGGCGTCGCCCTGCTGGAAGAAATGATCCGTCAGGACTCCCTGCAAACAGTACAGGCTTATATGAGGCACATTCAATCGGCGGCGGCGGAGGCGGTGCGCTCCATGATCAAAAAAGTTTCGTTGGAAAAAGGTTTGGACGGGGTCGGCGTTCTCGAGGCCGAGGATTTTATGGACGACGGCACGCCGCTCAGGTTGAAATTGACGCTCGACCGGCGGGACGGTAGCGCTGTGTTTGATTTTGCGGGAACGGGACCGCAAGTTGCGGGCAACTGCAACACGCCGAAGACGGTGACCCATTCCGCCGTGCTGTATTGTCTGCGATGCCTGGCGCTGGACGACATGCCGCTCAACCAGGGATGCCTGAACCCCGTGCGCATCGAAATTCCCGATGGCTCTATCTTGTCCCCGTCGGAAGGGGCGGCGGTGGCGGCGGGCAACGTGTTGACCTCCCAGCGGATCGTCGACGTAATTCTGAAAGCGTTTGGCACGGCGGCGGCTTCGCAGGGGTGCATGAACAATTTCACATTCGGCAACGACAGTTTTGGCTATTACGAAACCATCGGCGGCGGGGCCGGGGCAGGGGCTAACTGGCGGGGGCAATCCGGCGTTCACACTCACATGACTAATACCCGCATCACCGACCCGGAAATTTTGGAGACGCGCTATCCCGTTTTGCTCCGCGAGTTTTCCATCCGCAAAGGCTCGGGCGGAGTGGGGAAAAATTCTGGCGGCGACGGGTTGATCCGCGAGGTGGAGTTTCTCGAACCGTTGAATGTCGGAATACTATCCGACCGCAGGGTATACGCGCCCTACGGATTGGAAGGCGGCGAACCGGGACAAAAAGGAAAGAACGTTTTT
>JAJDBB010000074.1 GCA_029261555.1 Nitrospinaceae bacterium
GCGGAGCCGATGCGTTACGTTGCTCTCGGCGACTCCTACACTGTCGGCGCTAGCGTGGAGGCAAAAGACGCCTGGCCTTCGCAACTGATCCAGCGCTTGAACAAGGGCGGAGTCGAGGTTGAGTTGGTCGCCAACCTGGCGCGTAGCGGTTGGACGGCGCAACAGGTAATCGACCATCAACTGCCGAAACTGGAAACGTTAAAACCGGATTTCGTCACCGTTTTGGTGGGCGTTAACGACTGGATTCGCGAGGGAATATCGAGTCCGGATTTCAAACTCCGCTTGCGGACCCTGCTGGACGGCGTTCAGGAACAACTGTCGCGTCCCGGCAAATTACTGTTGGTGGGCATTCCGGATTTTTCCTGCTCGCCGCGCGGGAGAACGTGGGGTTTTGGGAAAAGCGCGGTCAACGGTCTTCGCCGCCTAAACGGAATTATTGAAGAGGAAGCGCAAGCGCGCGGCTTGCCTTTTGTCGGACTTTTCGACTTGTCGCAAAAATTATGCAAGCAGGAAGGCATGTTCGCTTCGGACGACCTGCATCCCTCCGCTAAACAGTATGCGCTCTGGCTGGATTTAATTTTTCCCGCCGCGCAGGCGGCCCTGGAGGAAAAGTAAAATATTTTTGGAAGAGTCTTTTGTTAACCTTAATTGTTAGCAAAGCCAAAAGAAACATTGAATTTTGAGGTTAAATTGAAATTTTCTCCTTTGGTTTTAAAAGGGTTGGTAGATGTTATTACTGGTGGGTCTGGGGATGGCTCAAGTAAACCCATTGGTATTTATCGCTCTGGGCAAAAAATGGAAGCTTTAATGATGGATTGTAATCAGGATTTTAGGGTAGGAACCCAATCTCGCGTACCAGCATTGCGTGATTTTTTAAGGAAATTGTTGGATAAACCAAATGGAAGCGAAGATATTAAAAAAATCATTTTACGAGTTTGCGATCCTCGTGATTATTTAGATGTCCCCGAAAAATGTCAGGTGGTGATAGATCATCTTAATAAATTTTTAGCGTCGGACGGGTACGAAATAGTTTTATCAGAAAATTCCCCAAAACTTTTTAGAAAAGGTTTCACGGCTACGGTTAATGAAGAAATCACCAATAAAGCCAAAATTTTAGATTTCGATACCGTTAATAAGGATATTGACCGCGCTCTTAAAAGCGTGGATTCCGATCCTGCGGATGCATTGACAGCAGCTTGCTCCATTGTTGAATCCGTTTGTCGTTCGATCTTGGTGGAACTTGGCCTGCCCATACCACATAAAAAGGATATTGGATCTCTAATGAAGGCTGTCCAAGGGCCGCTAAATATTTCCCCTGAACGGTCGGATTTACCCCATGATATTGCTAACGATGTAAAGCAAGTACTTGGAGGGCTTACTTCAGTGGCAAAAGGGATTGGTTCATTAAGAACCCATGCCGGTGACGCTCATGGTCGAGAACGGGGTTATCCGCAGATTGATTCCCGTACCGCAAAGTTGGCTATTCATTCAGCAAATACATTAGCTCTTTTTTTAATAGAGACTTGGGAGAAGATTTTTAAAAAAGAACTCCATTGTGATGAGTAAAATGACACCAACTTTGAATACTTCTTCTATGCCATTAGGACTAACTAAACTTTCCGGCCGACCAGGTCGTAGTCCGTGGCGGCGGTGATTTTCACCTCGATCATCTCTCCGGGCTGGACGTCGCTTTCCTCGATGATGACTTGGCCGTCGATATCCGGGGCTTGAGTTTCCAGTCTTCCAGTCACAAGAATTCCTTCTTCATCCAAACCTTCCACCAATACGCGTAAGGTCTTGCCGACCTTGGCGGCGTTTTTCCGGGCGGAGATTTCCCGCTGGATGCTCATGATTTCTTCCTTGCGCGCCTGGGCGACTTCCGGGGCCGGGACGTCCTCTAATTGATAGGCCGTGGTGCCTTCTTCGTGCGAGTAGGTGAACACGCCGATGTGGTCGAATTCTTCTTCCTGAATAAATCGGGCCATGTGCTGGAAATGTTCTTCTGTTTCACCAGGAAACCCGACGATAAACGTGGTGCGCAGAGCGACGCCGGGGATGCGGTTGCGCAAATCGGCCAGCATTTTCCGGACGCCCGTTTCGCGTTCTTCGCGTTTCATCCGCGCCAGCATGAAGTCGTGCGTGTGTTGCAGGGGCACGTCGACGTAGTTGCAGACTTTTTCCTCCGCCGCGATGCAGTCCATCAGCGCTCGGTCGATGAAGGTCGGATAACAGTACAGCAGGCGCATCCACTCGACGCCCGGCGTTTTCGCCATTTCCCGGAGAAGGTGGACCAGGCCGTTCTTCATGCGCAGATCGACGCCGTACATGGTGGTGTCCTGCGAGATGATGTTGAGTTCGCGCGCGCCGGTTGCGGCGAGGTTGCGGGCGTCCTGCAACACGTCGTCCAGGGGAAAGCTGTGGAAAGGGCCGCGCATTTTCGGGATGATGCAGAAGGAACAACGGTTGGAACAGCCTTCCGCGATTTTCAAATAAGTCGTGTAAAACGGAGTGGTTTGCATTCGCGGCGTGGAGGCGTCGAAATACCGCGCCGGGCCGCCCACATGGTTTTTTTCCTGTGCCGGAGCGGAGCCGTTTTCGGCCAGCAGATCCTTGAGTCCGGGATACTGTTTGGTCCCGAGCAGAAGGTCGATCTCGGGAATTTCCTCGAGGAGTTGTTTATCGTAGCGCTCGGCCAGGCAGCCGGTGACGACGAGTTTCCTGTCCGCGCCGCGTGATTTAATTTTTGCGGCGTCCAGAATAGCGTCGATGGATTCCCGGGTGGCCGCTTCGATGAATCCGCAGGTGTTGACGATCAGGACGTCGGCTTCGTCCTGGTCGGACGTGATTTCATAACCGTTTTGCGCGAGGTCGCCCAAAAGGTTTTCAGTGTCGACGGTGTTTTTTGGACAGCCGAGGCTGATGATTCCTACTTTTTTCATTATTATATATGGGGTTATTTGATGACAGATATATTGAGTTGCAATCAATCTTAGGGAGCGGTCCTTCTAATGTAAACTAAAATTTTGCGGACTTTGGGGCGGCAGGCGGGTTCCTTAGAGTCCGCAACTTGCGGCAACAATTAAAAGCGTTGAAAAATGGGCTTAGAAGCGACGGTTGGAATTGACCGTGGGGGCAGGCGACTTGACTTAAAACCCATTTATTTTCAGGTAGTTATAATTGCCTTGACTTTTGACGCTAATGGCTTAAAATTTGTCGGTAAGTTTGTATATTTTTTATTTTCCTCTGGTCTAATCTTGAAGGAGATTCAGCGTGGACAAAGATTTTAAATCCTGGTCGCGGTCGGCCTCAATCTGGCTGTTGGTTTTAGCCGTTGTGTCGATCCCATCGCTTTCTTTTGGGGGCGCGATGTCCCAATCCGGGAAAAACTGGGAAATTGATATCAGCGCGAACTATGTATACGACAGCAACGTGGTGGCTTCTCCCGAAGACGACCAGTTCAAACCGACGGGCCTTACGGATGAGGACGACTCCGGGTTTGCCTGGGACGGTACCGCTACCTACGATCTTGAGTTCACTAAAAAGTTCAAGATGGATTTCAACTACGATATCTACCAGATCGTCTACGATGAGTTGAGCGATTACGACATCATCACCCAAATGTTTGGAACCGGGATGACGTACAAACTCAGCCGAATGGCCGATATTCAGGTCGACTATAAATATGTTTACAACCTGGTCGACAACGAGTCGTTCAGCGGTTTTCATTTCATCAATCCCAGCTTTAACTATTTTCACGATAAGTTTGGGTTCACCCGGATCGACGCCTGGTTCAAGGAAATTAGCAACATCAACAACCGGACGCGGGACGGGGACCAGTGGTCCGCGGGATTCACCCATTATTTCCTGTTTTCCAATTACACCCGGCGCATCAGCGTGGGATACCGATTTTCGCAGGACGACACCACGGGTTCCGCTTTTGATCGGGACATCCACGACTTTACGGTTCGGGGTTTGACGCCGCTTTACTGGGGAGTCTTGTTGGACGCTAAGGCCAAATTGTCAGTCCGCGAGTACGACGAGTTTATTGTGACGGACGGAAGCCTGAGGGACGACGATCAGCAAATTTACAGCGCGGCGCTTTCCAAAGTATTGGTCAAGAAAGCCTGGGTCTTTCACGACGTCACCGCTTCGGCTAAGTACACACACCTGTTTAACAAATCAAATCTGGCGACGAGGACGTACCGGTCCAATCGGTACACCGTGGGATTTTCTACTTCCTTTTAAGGGGATTTAAGGGCCTGAATCTCAACTCGATCAATTGAGTTTCTTTTTAATGGAGAATAGCGGTGGGAGTTAAGAGAAATTACTTATTGGGCGTTACCTTGTTGGCGGCAGTCTTTGCGGCGGTCGCTTTTTTGGCCTTGTCTCCAGAAGGTTTGGACGCCTCGACGGGCGTCGGCCAAACGGATTCCTTTATTCAAAATAAAGCGCTGGATTCAGGCGAGAAGATCATGATCGCGCAAAAAAGGAAAAGGCCGGGTTTTGACCGGGACGACGTATTGCGCCAAACAATCCGGGACGACATAAAACAGGAAATTCGGAATGAACTCCGACAAACGCTCCGTCGGGATGTTTTAAAAGAAATCACGGAACAGGTCACGGAAAATGTCCTGATTCCCCGCGTTGTTGAATCCGGCGTGGGTAATCCCCTGACGATTCTGGGTTATTCGGGAACCACCACCTGATTTTATTTTCAGAAGAAAATTCTCAGAGGCCTCCCGGCGACGGGCGGCCTCTTTTTTTTGCAGTCGGTTTGATCGGCGGTTTTTTCCTGCCCGATTCATTTAGTTCCGGTCCATACGCCCGAATTTTTGCGCGGACTCTTTCCAGGTCGGCCTCAAAATCCTTGCGCGACGGCGTTCGCACGACGGCGCGAATGTATTCTTTCTCCGCCTTTTCATACTCCCCCATCGACTCGTAAGCCAGCCCGGCGTACCAGTATTTCGCCCCATCCAGGTCGTATTGATCCTTCCACTGTTCCGTCATTTCAAGAACTTCGTCGAACTTTTCCTGATAACCTAGCGCTAAGATCAACTGCGAGTGAAGAAAAAAATTGGTGGGATCGAAAACCAGAAATTTTCGGACGATGGATTCCGCGCGTTGGTAGCTCCCCAGCCTGACTAGAATGATGCTCAGTTGTTGAACGTAGGCCTCTGGCAACCAGGAGTAGCCAAAGCTTTTCTCGAGAAGTTCCGCTGCCCGGAATAATAATTCCCGCTTTTCATCAGGATCCTTTTTCTGGTCGGAAAGTTCGACCAGGAGCCGGCTCAGGTAAAAGTCGTAATACGTTTCCAGCGGAGCCCAGGCGGACGATTTTTCCAGCCGGGCGATTCTTTTTTCGATCAGGATTTCTCCTTTGGCGAGCATGAATTCCCGGTCCGCCGACCAGAGGCTGGCGCCGAAAAACAGAAACAAAAAACCGGCCGCCCCCAGCATCGCCGAACCGCCCTGCGCGAAAAAAGTTTTGCCTTGGAGGAAAAACCCAAGCGGAGCAACAGCTCTTCCCGGCTGGCGAAACATGGGAGGCTGGCTTTGATGTAAAATCACCGTCGCCGCCGCAAGCGCGTGAAACAGAAAGAGGGTGGTCAGATTGTCGAAGGCGGGGAGCAGGCCGACGGCGTAACCGACGAGGGAACAGAAAAGCCCAAGTCCCATCAACCGCGTTCCCCGCGAGGCTATTTGATTTTTCAAAACATTCCAGGCCGCCTGGGCCGTCGAAATCAAGAGTCCGCAATAAGCGAGAACTCCAAAAACACCCTGCGTGGACCAGATATGCAGGTACTGGTTATGCGCTCTGTCGTGATTGGACAGGGGATAATACAGGTTGAGGGTCAGGCTTTTATGCGGCAGGAACGCAATGCGAAAGGTTTCGGGTCCCGTGCCCCACAGGGGAGATTCCTGAATCAATTCCCAGGTTCCTTTGAACAGTTGGTAGCGATGCGTGTCGCCAAAATAAAGAACCGTGACCAGGCGTTCCTTCAATCCGGGTAAGGCGTAAAATAACGCGGCGGCGCAAACAGCCAGAATCACAATTGCGGCCAGCGTTCCTCGAAACCCTCCGGCGAAAAACTTTGTGAGAGCGCCTGAGAAATTTTTCAAATAGAGAAAAACAAAAATGAAAAAGGCGCTCCCCACTCCGACCATGGCCCCTCGAGAAAGTGTTTGCGCCAGGGCGTAAACCATCGGCGCCAATCCCGCCGCCAAGGCCCAGGAAAGCGGCTTGCGGGGATTGGATAAAACGAGAGCGGCGCTCAAGGGAATGACGAGGCAAAAATAAAGTCCCAGATAAACCGGATGACCCAGGGTGGCAAACACCCTGGAAAAAAACACCTGGTATGCGCTTTCAAACCCAAAAGGGAAGACTCCATAGGACTGCAAGCAGGCGTGGAGGGCGACCAGAATTCCAGGGAGCGTAACTGCCAACAAGATTTTCGAAACGTCCTGAGCGCGGAAAAATAAGACCGCGACGCCGAACAGGAGAAAAAACAGCGTGACGGTTATGAGTCCTATCTGCCGCTCGTAGGCGCCGATCAGGCTGAGTTGCGGGGCGATGGAGTAGGCGCAGGCGGCGGCGTAACTGGCGAAGAACAGGGCCATCCACAGGCAGACGGGATGGGCGATTCGTTCCCAAACGCGGTCCAGCGAGTCGCGTTCCTTGTACAGAACCGCGCCCGCCATAACGCACAGGGCGCCGCCGGCCAGCATCAGAAAAACCACCTTGCCGCCTTCAAACACCCGGTTGAGGCTTCGGGAAAATAAAAAGGGCGTTGCGGCGAGGATTAATAAATAAGTGTTTCTTACGAAGGCCATTTTGACAAGGATCTCTCGTTGCCAGCGTTATTAACTGGCGATGGATAAGGGTGTTAATTTGCGGTTTTACTGCAGAACAGGGTTAAATACAAGGAGGAGTTGGGCCAAAAAAAAACCGGCCCCCAACGAGGACCGGTTTGTGTGATGGAGAGGGGGAACGACCGTTTTTATCCCTAGGGTCGGAAATCTCCCAAATCCGGCGCGATCAGTTGCTCTTGCACGGATTCGCGGATTTCTTCCTTCATGTCGCCTTTGAGTTGCGCTCGGACATCGTCGAGAATATCGAACATGGCGATTTCCGCCGGAGTCAACGGAATGGGTTCCGAGGGAGTTTCGCCCGCGCCGATGGTGGTTTTTTTCAAATCCGTGACCAGCACCGTTTCGTCCGGCTCGTCCGGATTGGCTGCTTCCACCTTACCTTCCTTGACCATGAACACGGTGGTTTGACCGTTGATCTCCGCCGAGTAAACGGTACCCTTGACGCCGGAAGTTCCCGTGGTCGTGCTCACCGTATAGCTGGACCCGCCGGACAATTTGTTGACTACGTTAAAAATTTTGCCTGCGGCCAGATCAATGCCTACCTTGAAGGAGCCTTTATCGTAAGAGACCTGGGAAAGGGCCAACTCGGTGTTTGCCGTCAGGCGCACCACGCCGCCCTTGGCGAAACGCACGTCGGCCATGGAGCCGCCGCCGGTCTTCACGATTTGTTTGGAGAACAAGGCCATGCCGTCGCGCCCTTTTCTGCCGCGCTTTTTGCCTTCTTTCATCACCTGAACGGTTCCCTTGATGTTTTCCAGGGTGGCGACTTTTTGCGCGAACGCCCCGCTTGCGGGGATCAACAAAAACGCCGTGAAAACTCCAACCGCCAGCAGAGCGGCGAATATCTTTTTATGCAAACCATCGTGTCTCTTAGGGGCTGTAAATCGAATCGTCATGGTTTGGAGCCTGTATTGGGAGGGTTTATAAATTGGGCTGTTTTTATGAATAAGCCTTTCTTATAATATCAGCGAAGCGGGCGAAAATTTCTGACTCAACGCTTTCTAAAAGTTTAAGATACTTTTGGAGACGATGCAAAAACTAAAAAACCGCCTTGAAACGCTTTATTCTAAATCCCGGCTTTATAAGGGTTTTGGAAAAAAATAAAATTAAGACGCCTTCCCGGTTCGGGCCGTTGACTCGCCATGAAAAACTTAATTGAAATCACGCCGTTTAAAATCGGCTTGGCCCTCACCTTGTTCGGCGTGTTCCTGGTGTTTTCCGATCCTGAGTTTCTAAAAATCCTGGAACTAAAACTGCTCGACCAGCGTTGGTTTAATCGCGGCGAGATAAAACCCGGACCCGAAGTGGTGATCGTTGGAATCGACGAAAAGAGCCAGGACGTTTTAGGCCGCTGGCCCTGGCCGCGTTCGGTGTTGGGCAAACTGGTGGACAAACTGACGGAAGCGGGCGCGGCCACCGTGGGATTCGACATGGTGTTTTCCGAAACTGGCGACGCGGCGCGAAAACAGGCGGTGGAATACTTGGAGCAGGCCTCCGTCGACGACCCGGCTCAGAAAAAGAAAATCATGGACTCCATCGCCGACGTAAAAACCAACGACGAAATTTTTGCGGAGTCTATTCAAAACGCTGAGAACGTCGTTCTGGGCGTCTTCTTCCACAACCGCCTGGAAGACGTCGTCCACTTGTCCGGAGATAAAATTCGGGACCAACTTGAACAGATCGCCCCTTCCGCATACTCCAGCGTGGAGATCGACGAGAAATCTGCTTTGCGTAAAATTCCCTCCAAGCCCGCAGTAGAAAACAATCTTCCCCTGTTCGCCGACGACGCCTACGGCTGGGGATTTTTTAACACCCGGCCAGACAAGGACGGAGTGAATCGCCATTACAGTCTGATCTTCAAGGCGGGCGGACGCTACTACCCGCCGTTGTTTTTGAAAATGATCGCGCATTACACGATGGAAGACGAAATAAAATTTTATGCGGACGAGTTGAGCGCTTACGCCGAGGCGGGGGGCATTCGGGTTCCTGCCGACCACGACGGCAATTTTCTGATCAATTATTATGGCGGACCAAAAATCTTTCCGCATATTTCAGCGGCGGACGTGATTCAAGGCCGCATTTCCAAGGAAACGCTGGAAGGCCGAATAGCGCTCGTGGGCGCCACGGGGATGGGGATTTTCGACCAACGGTCCACGCCCTTCGAGCAGGTTTATCCCGGCGTCGAGATCATCGCCACCATCATCGACAATATCCTGCAAAACAATTTCCTGCGCGAACCCGAGTGGTCGAAGACCCTGACCTATATTTTGATTCTGGTCGTAGGGGTCGGAATGGCTCTTGTCATTTCAAAATCCAACGCCGTGACCGGATTTTTATTCACCCTCCTGGCCGCGACGGTTTACTACTACGCCAACCAGCAATTGTTCAACCGGGGATACTGGGTCAACCTGGTGTATCCCATCCTGCAGATCACGATGGTGTATATCTCGATCACCATTTTTAATTACCTTGCGGAAACCCGGCAGAAAAAATTCATCAACAACGCTTTCGGCCAATACCTGTCCCCCGACGTGGTCAAACGGCTGATCGATAATCCCGACCGCCTGGAACTGGGCGGCGAACAAAAGCGAATCACCGCGTTTTTCTCCGACGTCGCGGCCTTTTCCACCATTTCCGAACAATTGAGTCCCACCCAACTCGTGGATTTGCTGAACGAGTATCTGTCCGCGATGACAGAGATTGCGCTGAAATACGAAGGCACCATCGACAAATACGAAGGCGATGCGATTATCGCTTTTTTCGGCGCGCCGTTGAACTATCCGGACCACGCGTCGCGGGCCTGTCTCGCCTCGCTGGAAATGCAGGCCAAGCTGGCGCAAATGCGCGAAGAATGGAAGGCCCAGGGCCGACCCGAGTTAACCGCGCGTATTGGACTCAATACTGGAGCGGCGATCGTCGGCAACATGGGTTCCACCTTTCGCATGGACTACACGATGATGGGCGATTCCGTCAACCTTGCGTCGCGGCTGGAAGGCGTGAACAAGGTTTATGGCACCGACGTGATGATCAGTCAATTCACCTACGAAGAGGTCAAGGACGTCGTCGAAGCAAGGGAGTTGGACAAAATCCGGGTGATGGGAAAACGCGAACCGGTTGCCATTTTCGAGGTGTTGGCTCCGAAGGGAGAATTGAGTTCTGGGATGGAGGAGGCGGTCGTACAGTTCAAAAAGGGGCTGGCGCTGTACCGGGAACAAAATTGGGCCGTGGCGATTGAGACGTTCCGGAAAATTTTAAAACTACGGCCTCACGACGTTCCCTCGCAGACGTTTCTAAAACGATGCGAGGATTTTAAAACAGCGAGCGACGACGGCAATGGCCTGCCCAAGGACTGGGACGGCGTGTATCAAATGACGTCAAAATAAACCAGCGTCACGCCCCAGGCAAGCCCCTGGAGGCAATAAGTGGGGCTTGTACGAGACAGTTGCAAGTCGTGGTGAGCTTGCAACCCGAACACAAAACGAAAGTTCGGCGGGTTAGGTTCTGGATTGGGAGAAACTTCTCAATCGCCAGCCGTTACCACCGGGCGTTGCCCGGCCAGCGTCACGTTGGCCGATTATTGCAACTTGGCGGATATTTTGCGCACCAGTTCCTCGTAGTTTTTTTTCTGGATCACCTTGCGGAACTGCGAGCGCAGGTTGTTGCGCATGCTCACCCCGTCGAGGATCACGTCGTAAACCTGCCACCGGTCCGCGTTGCGGCGCAGTTTGAAATCGATGCTGATTTCGCCTTCGTTTTTGTGCAAAACCGTGATCGGCGCCACCGCTTTATCCTTGTCGATCTCGGTTTTTTCGTAGTGGATTTCCAGTCCGGAGAAAAATTTTGCGGAGTTGGGGAAGGCGGTTTTTTGAAACAGTCGGCTCAACAGATCGACAAAAGCTTTTTGTTCTTCCGCCGTTCTCTTCTTCCAATATTTGCCCAGCGCCTTTTCGCCGACATGGTTCATGTCCAGATAGGCGACAGCCTGGTCGGAAAATTTTTGGTTCAGGGTTTTCTGTTCTTCGCCGCCGCCGTCCTTAATTTTCCCAATAGCGTCGAGCAATTTCTCGACGGTTTTTTGCGGCGCGTCCCCGGCCCACGCCGTCGGCCCGCACAACAACGAAACGCCGAGCGCGGCGCATAAAATCAGTTTTTTTAGAGAGATCATATTTGTGGTAAATTAAATTTGCGGTTAGATCGAGCCGGAAAGCGCATTTGTTTTCGGCCCGTGAAAGTTTGATTTGTATTAATTATAACCCAATGCCGTCCACGCAATCCATAGTTTCAATGCCATGAAAAAAATTATCCCAGCGCAGGTTATGTTATACGTTTTGTTGTTTACGCCTGCCGACGCTCTGGCGATTAGTTTGGAAGGGGCCGACCTTGAGTTCGAAAAACAATATACCCTAGACGGACGCCTGCGCCTGGAGAAGAAACTCCGGGAGACTGCTGGTGAAGCCTCGAAAAATCCGGCGGAGTGGGCCTGGCGTCTGGCCCGGTCCTCCCTCATGCTAGGCAACCGCCAAAAAAAAGCCGCCGATAAAAAGAGATATTATCAAATCTGCATCGACGAGGCGGAACGCGCGCTGAACCTCGATCCCAGGGAAGGCGGAGGTTATCTGTTTCGCGGCATTTGTCGCGGCAAGCTGGGAGAATTGAAAGGGCTTTGGGCCAGCCTGTCGGTCGTCGGTGCGATCAAGGAAGACATGGAATCCGCCGTCAAGTACCGTCCGGCGGAATATCACGGCGGCGCGCATCGCGCTTTGGGGAAATTGTATTACAGCCTCCCGGGTTTAATGGGAGGCAGTTACGACAAAGCCATCGACCATTATCGGCAGGCCGTTAAATACGCGCCGGATTACGCCGACAACCACTTGTTCCTGGCCGAGTCTTATTACGCCAACGACGATTACCAGCAATCGTATCAATCATTGCAAACGGTTTTGAAACTGGCCCCTGCCAATTCGCCCCGCCCGAATACCCAAAGGGTGCGCCGTCAAGCCGGAGACTTGCTCGAAAAAGTCGTGGAACAAATGGACGAATAATCATGCTACGAGAATTAACAGGATGCTGAAAAACTCCCAAAATCGTCATTGCGAGCGTAGCGACGCAATCCAGAACGCTGGATCGCCGCGCCGCTGTAAGCGGCTCGCGATGACGTTTGAGCTGAAGGGTTCAGAACGATATGTAAAATGGTTTTTCAGCGCCCTGTTAAAAATTGAAAACCTGTCGAGCAACTGACCATGCTTCGGGAATTAAAAATTAAAAATCTGGCGACTATCGATCAGTTGACCGTGGAGTTCCACGAAGGGCTGAACATTTTGAGCGGCGAGACGGGCGCGGGGAAATCGATCATCATCGACGCCTTGAATCTGGCGTTGGGCGGACGGGCCGATTCCGATTCCATCCGCACCGGCGAGACCGACGCCTCTGTCGAGGCCCTGTTCCGGGTCGACTGCCCCGACACGCTGGCGTTGATCCGCGAGACGGGATGCGATCAGGAGGACGGGGAGATGATCGTCAAGCGCGTCGTTTCACGGTCGGGGAAAAACCGGGCCTTCGTTAACAGCGGCGCCGTCAGCGTGTCCGCGCTGGGCAAGATAGGCGACCGGCTGGTGGACTTCCACGCGCAACACGATCACCAGACTCTCCTGCACTCCGAATGTCATGTCGGCCTCCTCGATCTGTACGCCAAAACTGCGGGGGACAAGGAGGCGTACCGGACGGGTTACAACGCGGTTCAGGAAAAAATCCGCGCGCTCCGGCAAATGAACGCGGACGAACGCGACCGCTTGCAGCGCCTGGACCTGCTGGAGTTTCAATTGAAAGAAATTGACGAGGCGCAAATTGCGCCCGACGAGGAAGACGGGTTGCAAAAGGAAAAAAACATTCTATCCAACGCCGAAAAACTTAGCGGGGCGCTCGACCGCGCACGCGACCTTCTTGCCGACGGGGAGGGCTCGGCTCTCGAAGCGTTGGGCCGGGTCGACAAGGAACTGCAAAACCTCCCGGAGATCGACCCCGCGCTGAAGGGTCCGGCGGAACGCGGCGCCAACGCCTATTACGAAGTGGAAGCGCTGGCGGACGAGCTTCGGAGTTATCAGGAGGCGCTGGAATTTAATCCCGCGCGACTGGAGGAAATCGAAGACCGGCTGGCGGAGTTGAGCGGGTTGAAGCGCAAGTACGGCGTCGACCTCTCAGCCGTTTTGGAGTACCGCGAAAAAATTTTCGCGGAGCGCGAGTCGTTGGCCGGCAATCAGGAAACAAAACAGGCGCTGGAAAAGGAAATTGCCCAGGATCGGGAACGGTTGGCAAAGCGCGCGATCAAACTGGCCCAGAAGCGGGAAAAGGGGGCGGTTGAGTTTTCAAAAAAGGTGGAGAAGGAACTCGCCGACCTCGCGATGAAACAGGCGCGCTTCGAAGTTAAATTCGATTATGCGGAAGACCCGGAGGGCTGGGCGATTTATCAGGGGAAAAAGGTAACGCCGGGTCCTGAGGGATTGGGAACACTGGAATTTATGTTTTCGTCCAATCCGGGGGAGGACCCCAAGCCGCTGGCGCGGATCGCATCCGGCGGCGAGTTGTCCCGCGTTATGTTGTCGTTAAAAACGATTTTGAACAAGCAGGATCCGGTGCCGACGATGGTGTTCGACGAGGTGGACGCCGGAATTGGCGGTCAGGCGGCGGAGATGGCGGGCGCGAAGATGAAAAAACTGGCGGCGACCAAGCAGGTGTTCTGCATCACCCACCTGCCGCAGATCGCGGGGATGGGATCGGTGCATTACCGGGTCAACAAGGAGGTCAAGGGCAAGCGTACCCGGACGGGCGTCGACCTGTTGAACATGGAGCAGAGGGTGGAAGAGATCGCCCGCATGTCCGGCGGCGGAAAGATCACCGAAACCACCCGCCAACACGCCCGCGAAATGATCAAGTGAGAAATGGACGGTTGTTGTCGACTGACAATTAGGGGTTTCAGCTCCCTCCCTCGTAACAATTATACAAAAGCGCTGAGTTTATCGAGGATGAAGGCGGAGGGGGACTCAGACTCGGACACGGGCGCGATCTTGTAGTCCTGATAATTTTCAACGAAATCGTTGATCGTCTCAGGATCGAATTTCGATAACACCACGTTTTGTCCCAGACCTTCGTTCCTCTCTGTTTCGTTCCGAAACAATAGACAAGGAATCCCCTGGTAAAAACTCTCCTCTTGATTGCTCCCACCGTCGCTGATAATAAATTCGCAATCTTTCAACAGCCGGTTGAACTCGAAAAATCCCTGACGCGGCAACAGCTCGACGCCGGATTCGCCGTCCAGCGTGTCGTACATCGCAAACTTGTGCAGGGCCGCGCGGGTGGGCGGATGCAGGATGAACAGTAGTTTGATCCTTTTCGAAATGTCGCGGACGAAATCCGCTACGGCTTTCATCGTCTCTGGTTTGGAGATGGTTTCAAACCGGTGGATGGTAACGATGGCGTATTTCTCCTGCGCCGGGTCAGCTTCGGGCGCTCCGGCGTTTACCTTCCGGGCGATGCGGATCGAATCAAGGATGGTGTTGTAGGGGGTGATGTGCGCCGTCTTTTTATATTTCTGGACGTTGTTAAATGCCGCCTCGTCCTGGCAAAAGAAGACGTCGACCAGTCCCAGACGGGAGGCCAATACGCGAGTGATTTCTTCTGGGAAGGGTTTCAGAAAATTGAACGATCGCAGACCCGCCTCGACCTGCGCAACTTTGAGGCCCTGGAACTTGGCCATCAGGCCTCCTAGCAATAGCGGCGGCGCGTCGCCGTGGATGAGGGCGACGCCGCGTTTGTCTCCCCGAAAAATTTTGCGCTTTTCGATCAGCCCCTGGCCCAGAACCTTGAGCGACCAGACAACCATGTCCCCGACGCTGGTGATGTCCCGACCGACGTCCTGAACGACAATATCTGGGCGTTTGATCTCGAACTGATCGATGATTTCGTAAATCGTTTCCCGGTGCTGGGCGAGGAGAATGAAGTTGTAGTCGACGCCGCGGTCGCGCAGCTCCGCCATGACCGGGGCCATTTTGATGAGTTGCGCGCGGGTGCCTATGATTACGTGGATCATCCGATGATCGGGCCGGCGTCTACTGGCCTCGGCGCTTCGTCGGTTGCTCGCCGCAGGGGCCGCAGCCGCAACTTATGCGGTGAATGGGCGCAAGTTACATTGGGTTTGCAAATCAAACCCTGCCTCCGGGCGCTTGCCCGGCGGCTTGTTTGGCCACGGCTTCCGCAGCTTTCTTAGCCGCTTCCGGATCGCCCAGATAATAATTTTTGATCGGTTTGAAATCGTCGTCCAACTCGTAGACCAACGGGATTCCCGTGGGAATGTTCAACTCCACAATGTCTTCCCGGCTGATACCGTCCAGATGCATGACCAGAGCGCGTAGGCTGTTGCCGTGGGCGCAGATCAAAACCTTTTGCCCGCTCTGCATGGCGGGAAGGATTTCGTCGAACCAGCAGGGGAGAAAACGGTCGACGGTATTTTTCAAAGCCTCGGAGCGTGGCAGGTCGTTTTTGGCGACGCCCGCGTAACGCGCGTCGTTTTCCGGCAGGCGCTCGTCGCCTTCATCCAGAGGCGGCGGCGGGACGTCGAAACTGCGCCGCCAGATTTTTACCTGATCGGCCCCGTGCTTCTCCGCGGTCTCCGCCTTGTTCAATCCCTGCAAGGCGCCGTAGTGCCTCTCGTTCAGGCGCCACCTGCGATGCACCGGAAGCCACATCAAATCCATTTCGTCCAAAGCGATCCACAAGGTGCGAATGGCTCGTTTCAATACCGAGGTGTAGGCGGCGTCGAACTCAAAGCCCTCGGCCTGCAAAAGCCTACCGGCTTCGCGCGCCTCGTTTCTTCCTTGCTCAGTGAGATCGACGTCCTTCCAACCGGTGAACCGGTTTTCCAGGTTCCATTGACTTTGTCCGTGCCTTAACAATACCAGTTTATGCATCCGCAAATCTCCGAGTTTAATCCATTTGAATCAAGGGGCTTATTCTATTATTTTTTTTAGAAAAAATTAACCGTAAAAATAAGCGGTTTCAGAATTAATGTTCTCCAAAATCACACTGGAGGATAGCGTAAAGCCTTTAGAAACAGTATTAAATTATTGCTTGATTTCATTCGGCTCATGCCTTAACCTGAAATTAAAGGATATATCTACCTCAAACGAGGCAAGAAAAAAGGAAGTCGCTTTTCCGACTGGATTTTATTATGTCTGATTTACAAGATTATTTCTTTCAGATCCAACCCGGTTTTTTGAACCGCAATTGGTCGCATGGCTTTGATATCTATTACAAAACTGAGGTAGAGGGCGAGGCCAAGTTCCTTCAGTACGCGGTTTATTCTTCGGAAACTCACGATCAGATTTATAACCGGATGAGCGACCCGGAAACGGACCAGCAGGAATTTTTTATACACGAAACCGATCTGGTTCACTATTACCAGGATTTTTTGATCAAGAATCTCAAGGACCAAATCGCCGCCTCGGAAAAACCGGACGCCGAAGTTCTGAAGGAAGTTTACGATCTCATGTGCCGGGTGCTGGCGGAATATTTTGACGACATGGCGTCGACCCGGATCTTCAGGGTTCTGGACGATCTGGCGAAAGTCCTATCGGACTGCATGGCAAAAATGAACGTGACCATTCCCATGGTTTTCGGAATCGCCAACAAAGAAAACCACACCTATTCGCATTGCGCCAACGTGGCGCTGTACTGCACCGCGCTCGGCTGTATGTTCAAGTTGAAGGTCGAGGAGTTGCAGGAGCTGGCGATGGGCGGGATCTATTTCGACATCGGCAAGAAGGCCGTCGATTACCACCTGCTCACCAAGGACGGAGTGTTGACTCAGGAAGAATTTAAATTCATCCGCAAACACCCCATGGCGGGCAAACAGGTGGTGTCCGCGCTAAAACGCTATTCGCCGGGAACGCTCAGTATGGTGAGCGATCACCATGAGAAATGGAACGGCGAGGGTTATCCTGCTGGCATTGCCGGCGAAAAAATTTCCATCCACGCGCGCATCTGCAGCATCATGGACGTGTTCAGCGCCCTGACCTCGGACCGCTCCTACCGCAAACGCCTGCCTCCCGCCAAGGCGTTCTCCGTCATGAAAAATGAGATGCCAGGAGCGTTTGACAACCGCATCCTCACGTTTCTGCTGAAATCGCTGACCCCACCGCAGCCCCAAACCGCCGTCGCTTCCTGACTGCTCGCCGCAGGGGTAGTAAGCGCAACGTGTTCATTATAAAACTTGATTTTTCAGTTCACTCACGGCATAATCCGAGAAACTCAAATTTTTATTGATTTTTCAAATGCCAAAACGCTTACTCATTTTAATGATCGCCGGTTGGATTGGGTTGGTCGCGTCTCCCGTTCTCGCGCACGACGGACACGGGCACGCGCATTCGCATTCCATGTTGAAAGCGGATACGGCTACAAGCGTTTCGCCTTTTGGAAGCGGACACAAGCACGATCTGTGTCCCCTGGACGGGAAACATTTAAATGGCAAACCCTGTCCCCATGCCAACGGCAAAGGCGTTGGAGTGGAAATCGCGCCCGATTGCGGCGGAAGCTCTTC